>CAJXKT010000052.1 GCA_913055705.1 uncultured bacterium | reverse complement strand
GGATGGGCCATGCAGGAGCGATTATTGCCAGAGGCAAAGGTACTGTTGCAGAAAAAGTTTCACGTTTACGAAATGCCGGTGTCACCGTTGTAGACAGTCCGGCAGATATTGGAGAAGCAGTTGAGAAGGTGATAAGCTGACCGGGCCAGCTTTCGGTATGACTTATTTACATATTAACCAATGGCTAAGAAACAGGGAATTGTTCATATAAATCATAAAAGGTGTAAAATATGCGGCATTTGTGTTCATATTTGCCCTGTACAGAATTATAAAATAAATCAAAGAAAACTCAAAGAGCTTGGAAAATGCATCGCATGTCTGCAATGTGAAAGATACTGTCCGGACATGGCACTTATTATAGATACTAAAGATGACAAAAAGACTCCTACAAGGTAACCAGGCTATAGCTTTGGCTGCCGTAAAAGCCGGTTTAAATTTTTTTGCAGGATACCCTATTACACCTGCATCAGAAATTCTGCATGAACTGGTTAATCAGAAAACAATAAAAGTATTGCAGATGGAAGACGAAATTGCCTCAATCAATACAATTATTGGCGCCTCTCTGGCAGGTGCAAAATCTATGACGGCGACGTCAGGGCCGGGCTTTTCGCTGATGCAGGAAAGTATCGGTCACGCACATATGATGGAAGTCCCGCTCGTAATTGTTAATGTTCAACGTGTCGGCCCAAGTACGGGCATGCCAACATTTCCTGCCCAGGGTGATATCCTGCAATGTAAATATGGCAGTCATGGTGATTACTTCCCCATAGTCTTTTATCCGAACTCGGTTGCTGAACTATATGAATATACATTCAATGCATTTAATGCCGCTGAAGAATCGCTCAGTCCGGTAATAATCTTAAGTGACAGTTATGTCGGCCACCTTTACGAAACTATTGAAGAAGCTGATTATCCAATATCAAAAAGGACTTTAGCTCCATTGGGAACGTCCAATAGACACTTCACAGGTCTTACTCATGAGGGTTCAATACCGGAAACATCTGATCCCGAGGTACACAAAAAGTTAATGAAACATTTTAAGACAAAGCAGAAGAAAGTATCCAGAAAGTACAAAGGTTATGAATATATTGAAAATAAGTCTTCAGATATACTATTAATAGCATACGGTGCATTGTCCAGGGCGGCATATGACCTTAAAGAAGATTTTGCAATTTACAGGCCTGTAAGAATTTTCCCAATAGTTGAGAAACTCAGAGACATTGCAAAAAAATATAAAGAAATTGTCGTAATGGAAATGAACGCAGGGCAATATGTAAATGAGGTTGAAGGATTGCTGCATCGTCAGGTTAAGCGTATTTCAATCATGGGCGGTAAAATTGATTTAAATGAGATTTCTACGAAACTTAGGAGAATCAAAAAGAAAAAATGACCAAAGAACTTACTTATCTTAATTATCTGAAACAGGACAGATTGCCACACCAGTGGTGCCCCGGATGCGGCAACGGAATCATTCTTAAACTTTCCTGCCTTGCTATGGAGAAACTGAATTTTCCGAAAAAAGGAACCGTTATGGTATCAGGTATTGGCTGTTCCGGAAGAAGCGCCGGATTTTTTGATCTTGATTCAGTACATACTGCACACGGAAGAGCGCTTCCGGTAGCCGAGGGAATTAAGCTGGCAAATGAAGAATTAAATGTAATGGTTATCAGTGGTGACGGCGACCTGTTTGGAATCGGAGGAAATCACCTCCTGCATGCTTCCAGAAGAAACACAGACATCACTGTAATATGCATTTCAAATGCTATATACGGTATGACAGGCGGTCAATGTTCTCCCACAACTGAAATAAGTTCAAAAACATTAACCACCCCACGCGGAAACGTAGATACACCTGTCAATGTACAGGCTATTGTCACGGCACACAACTGCTTTTATGCCCGTTCTACCACATACCACTTTAACCATGCAATGAAATGTATTTTTGAGGCATTGCAGCACAAAGGGTTTTCATTTGTAGAGATAAAGAGCCAATGTATTACAAATGACGGACGCAGGCGTGGTTTTAAAAACTCTTATGAAATGTTAATGTCATACAAGGAAAACTACAAAATTAATAATAGCACAAATGAATTAGAACATAATGAGATTGGGATAATAAAATGAAATACGAAATAAAGAAGCTTGAAGAGCACGAAGTTAAGGAGGCCGTAGAACTATTCAAGGCAACAGTCGATGAATTGCACGCAAACAGGTCTAACGTTGAACGTTTACACTATAAAGCAACTCACCCTGTTAAGAAGGTTAAGGAACAATTAAACGATAAAGAGAGTGTCTATTTGGTTGGAAGATTAGGAAAAGAAATCGTCAGCTTTATGTTTGCCGGAGTCTCCGATGGCATTGGCAATATCCATTGGTACGGAGTCAAACCGGAATATAGAAAAAAAGGATATGCAAAAAAGCTTATGGATGAAACGATTAAACAATTTACAAGAAAGTCATGCCATAAAGCAAGGGCGTTTTCTTATCCAAAAGAAAAAGGTGCGTACAAGCTGTACAAAAGTTTTGATTTTGAAGAAAAATCATTCATCGATGAACAGTTCTTTGGAATCAGCATAATTCTAATGGAAAGGACGCTGGCACCTGTACCTGTCAAAAAGATAGCAAAGAAAATCGTGATTGCAGGGGAAGCAGGGCAGGGTATAAAACTCATGGCGCACACTCTTGGTAATATACTGGCTAAAATGGGAAAAGAGGTATCGCTTAATATTGTTTACGGCACGGCTGTACGCGGAGGAGAAATAACGGCAGAATTGATCTATTCTGACGAAAAGATAGATACCCCATTCTTTGATAAAGCTGATCTGGGTGTATGCTTATCAAAAAGCAAGAAGGAGCAGATTAATGCCAGGGAATTAATTGTTGAAGAAGCCGCATATGATAGCGATCTCTTACATCATGTACAAGAGAAAGTGCCTTTTGCCAAAATTGCTATGGATGAATTCCATAGTCCTGTATTTGTGAATATGATAGCGCTGGGAAGATTACTCAACATAATTGGTATTAAAATTGAAAAAGTAGATTTTGAATCAGAATTTCAATCAAAATTCCTTGAAGAAAATACTCGTGCTGTAAAATATGGCTATACTTACAGGGATTAAGATATGCAAAAATCTATTGTTCTCATAATCAGAGACGGTTGGGGCATAAACCCGAATACGGATCACAATGCAGTAAAAAATGCTCGTACACCAAACACAGATTCTCTCCTGAAGAAATATCCTAACACCGTACTGGAAGCATCCGGTAAGTCAGTCGGTTTACCGGAGGGTTATCAGGGATCTTCCGAAGTCGGCCACCTCAACATGGGTGCCGGCAGGATCGTAGAACAGGAGATGACGAAGATAATGAGCGACATTCAGGACGGGTCTTTCTTTAATAGCCCCATCTTCCGGAAGGCTGTCAAGAACGTCCTTGATAAAGATTCATCACTTCACTTAATGGGCCTTTCACAGGATGAAGGCGTACACGCACACCAGGATCATCTGTTTGCAATTATGAAATATGCAAAGGAGCAGGGTGTTAAGAAACTGTATATTCATTTCTTCGCTGACGGACGAGACACTGCACCAAGAAGTGCACTAGACTATATTGGTGCCTTAAAAGAAAAAATGGAGGAATACAAGATCGGTAAAATTGCTACCATTATAGGCAGATACTACGCTATGGACAGAGGCAAAAACTGGGAGCTTACGACAACTGCATACGACGCAATAACAAAGGGGCAGGGGAAAAGGATAGAAAATATAGAAGAGGCAATACAGGACACTTACAAAACCAGAACACCCAATGACAAGGATATGCTTGACGAATATATTCCACCCTTAATAATTGGAGATTACGAGGGAATAAAGGATGGGGATTCTGTCATTCACTTCAACTATAGACAGGACAGGGCTATTCAATTAACAATGGCGTTTATTGAAGATGATTACCCGGGAGAAAGATGGAAAAAGTTCGATATAGTATATTGCGGCCTTACCAGATATTACGATACATTTCCCTACAACATTTTAGAACCGATGGATGACAGGGGGGGAATGGATAACCTGCTTGGTGAAATTCTGAGCAAAAAAGGCATGAAACAGATTCGCCTGTCTGAGACGCAGAAGTTCAGGCACGTAACATCCTTTTTTAATGGTAAAAGTACTAAACCATTTCCTGATGAAGAGCAAATCGAGATTGCGGGCTCCTATGACCCTGCCACATTTGCCGACCACCCTGAAATGAATGCGTATGATGTTACAGACGAGGCTGTCAAAAGAATCAACTCAAACGAATTCAGTCTTATGGTCGTAAACCTGGCCAATTGTGACATGGTCGGCCACACCGGTGACTACGACGCTGCTAAGAGAGCAGTAGAGGTTGTAGATGAATGTGTCGGCACCCTTGTTGAAAAGATTTTGTCAAAGAACAAGATAGCCCTGATTACGGCTGACCATGGAAATGCAGAAGAGATGATAGACTACAAAACAGGCATACCAAAGACATCCCACACGAAAAACCCGGTCGAATTTATTTATGTTGCCGAAGACCATAATGATGTAAGATTAATCGAAAGAGGAACCCTCTCAGACATTGCACCCACTATCTTATACCTGTTAGGTATTGAACAACCTGCAGAAATGACCAGTAATAATTTGATAATTGATCTATTATCCGGAAACAAGTAGTTGATGAAATATCAGAAGCTGCATGCATGGAACGTAGGTTATAAAAAGGCAGTTGAAATACAGGAAAGATTAAAAAAGAGTATTATCCTGAAAGGTTCGGCAAAAGATTGTAGATTGATTGCCGGTGCAGATGTTTCGTATATTAAGGGAAGTGAATTATCAGCTTGAATCTTTTTCTTCATGCGCTTTCTTTTTTATCTCAGCGCACTCTTTCTCTTTCTTGATTTTATCTCCTACTTGAGCAACAAACTCAGGGTTTCCTTCTGCAGACGCTTTCTTCTTTGCATCTTCCTTCAACTTTTTAACATCAAAAATATCACCCAGACATTCTTCTGCAGCACTACACCATACAACACACGTAGGAGCAACGTCTTTAAATACAGTTGCACCGCATTTACACTCGGTCTTCTCCTCGTCACTCCATATCTCAAGCATGGTGCCGCATTCCGGACACTTTCTTTCAAGTGGTTCAGGTACCATGGTTTTCATACTACCCGGACATCTGACTTTTGCCATTTTGTTTACCGTCCATCTTAAAAATTGTAAATGTAACTTATATCATTAATATTAAAAGAAATATAATGCATCGTCAAGTAGTTTTTAAAGATGATTTATGGCTCGTTAAAAGTATTGACAACTAAAGTGTTTTGTGAGACAAATAATCAACATATGAGCCTCATAAAAAGTTGAAATAGTAAATTTATGACTAACGCAAAAAAAGCATTAAAGCGGGATGAGGTAAGAGAGATTGACCGAAAGGCAATTGAGGAATATGAAATTCCCGGGATTATCTTAATGGAAAATGCGGGCAGAAATGTCGTAGAAGAGATTTTAAAAATGCTGCCCGATCCGGATAAGGCCAAAGTTGCAATTTTTTGCGGGAAAGGAAATAATGGCGGGGACGGTTTTGTAATCGCCCGTCATTTGTATAATAGAGGTGTAAATATTTCTGTGTATGTAACAACACAGATATCTAACGTCCTTACCGATGGTGATGCCTCTACAAACCTGAAAATTCTGCTGAATATGAATTTAGAAATAAAAGAATTACAGGAAGGTGATATCGATGAAATTGGAGAAGAGCTTCAGGGTTGCAATATAATTGTTGATGCAATATTCGGGACGGGTCTGAGTGGTGAGGTAAGAGAACCTGCAAGGTCCCTTATAATGAAAATTAATGAATCCAACATGCCTGTTGTATCTGTCGATATACCTTCCGGATTGGATTGTGACGAAGGTGTCGTGCTTGGTGCGGCAGTAAAGGCAGCTAAGACAGTTACATTCGTTGCTGCCAAAACCGGTTTTTTTAAGGAATGCGGTAGGGAGTATACAGGGGAATTGATAGTGTCAGAAATTAGTGTGCCTAAGGAATTGATTGAAGAGCAGAAAAATAATTAAGTTCAAATGCCTCTAATGACTTTTAACTAACTAAAGCCCCCGGCGATTGCCGGTACTATAGAGATTTGATCCCCGTCATTGACCGCGGTTTCCTGATTATCCTTAAACCTTATGTCTTCATCATTAAGGTAGAAGTTGATAAACCTTCTAATCTGTCCGTTTTCGTCGCAAAGCCGCTCTTTAAATCCACTGAAATTAGTTTCGAGATTATCAATCACTTCTTGAATGGATTTACCCTCAACAGTAACTTCTTCTTCTCCGTTTGTTAATGATCTTAAAGGGGTAGGGATTCTTACTTTAACCGGCATAATGTTAACCTCTTTCTTTTTAATTAAGTTATCTCTGAAAAGTTGTTCTTATTATTTAGTTGGATTCGCTTTGCATTTTATTCAATCTTGTGTGTGTGTCAAAAGGTTTAAGCGGTACAAACCTCTTTCTTTTCCATAAGTGCATTAAATTCTTCTATGTTTGCCTCAATAATGGGTGGCTTCCCTACTTTGTCCATTACTGCTTCCAGCGTTTTCAGGCCGTTGCCGGTAATACTGATTACTATAGACTCATCCCTTGGTATTCTCTCCTGTTCTAAAAGTTTCTTTGTCACGGCCACTGCTACGCCTCCCGCAGTCTCTGTGAAAATTCCCTCTGTAGACGCCAGTAGTTTTATTCCCTCAATCAGCTCCTCATCAGAAACATCTTCAGCCCAACCGCCACTCTCATGAATGGCTTTTATGGAATAATAACCATCTGCAGGGTTACCAATTGCAATCGAATGTGCTATCGTGTCCGGTATTACAGGCTTAATAACATCACTTCCGTTTTTGACTGCGGTAGATATCGGTGAAGAGCCGGAAGCCTGAGCGCCATAAAGGCTTGTATTGGAATCATCAATCAGTCCTAACTTTGCCATTTCCTTTATTGCTTTACCTATCTTAATTATCAGAGAACCGCCTGCCATAGGCACTATTACGTGTTTGGGAGCCTTCCACCCAAGCTGCTCTACAATTTCGTGGCCATATGTTTTAGAGCCTTCGGCGTAATAAGGGCGAAGGTTGATATTTGCAAAGGCCCAACCGTATTTATCTGCGATCTCTGAACACATCCTGTTTACGCCGTCATAATTGCCGTTTATGCCGATTATATTTGTTCCATAGATTGAGGTGCCTATGACCTTTCCCTGTTCCAGATTGGCAGGCATAAAGATATAGCTTTCAAGGTTACCCTGAACTGCCTGTGCGGCAACAGAGTTTCCCAGGTTACCTGTTGTAGCGCATGCAACCGTCTTAAAGCCGAGTTCCTTGGCCTTGGAAAGGGCCGCAGATACTACTCTGTCTTTAAAAGAATATGTGGGATAATTTACCGAGTCATTTTTTACATACAGTTCATCTACACCAAGTTTTTTCGCCAGGTTATTAGCCTTCACCAATGGTGTAAAACCAACCTGAGTTCCCACAGTAGGTTCACCATCAAGTGGTAAAAGTTCCCTGTACCTCCACATGGTTTTTCCCCGTGATTTAATTTTTTCTCTACTAAGTTCTTTTTTTATCCTTTCATATTCATAATCTACTTCCAATGGGCCAAAGCAATGGCTGCAGACATGAAGAGCTTCTTTGGGATAATCTTTTTCGCATTCTCTGCACTTAAGACCTTTAACAAAACTCATTTTCATCTCCAGATATAAATAAAAAAAGCCTCTTCTTAATCATAAGATAAGAAGGGGCTCAGTAACGTTCTTATCTTATCTTCCCCTAACAGGTAGGAGTTAGCACCAGCATCCTGACATTCCGTCAAGACCGGTTGCTGTGGTTTCCCAGGGCCATTCCCTCCACCACTCTTGATAAGTTTCAATTTTCGTTCAAGTATCTTAGTTAAAATCAGGTTTAAAGTCAACAAATATTATGTAATATGCCTTATTACCATTCCCGTCATTAGCTTAGGGTAGAAATATGTTGCCTTGGGCGGCATCTTGTGTCTTTTGGTTGCAATGTCTCTTATCTGGCCTATTTTTGTAGGGTTGAGGAAGAAGGCGATCTGGTATTCGCCTCCGTTCACTTTTGTAACCGAGTCTTCTACGCCCTGAATGTATTTGACACTTTCCGATTTTGAAATATTCTTTGCCTGTATGCCAAGTACTCTGTCAAATATAACTCCATGTAATATTCCGGTATCAATATACTTCCATTCAGAATATTCGCCCGTTAAAATCTGATCGAGAAGATTTTCATCACGCAGCGTCAGTATATAGAACTTTTTATCGCTTCCGCCCATGTACATGGCGATTTTATGCTTTTGAGCATCCTTGCCAAGTTCCTGCATCAATATTTCTGTACTGCAATCATTTCCCATGTCACTGATTTCAAAAATCTCGTTCAGGGATTCCTTTATTTTTTCCGGATCAAGGTCTTTTATATTCCTTGCCAATCTATGCGTTGGCAGAATCTGCAGTCCGGGGTCTTCCATAGAAACGCACATCAGCATTACGTAGTCAGATGGAATGTTGTCACTACTTTTTGATGTCCCTTCATTGTTCCTGATCTGATCTCTGTAAAACAGGGCTGTTTCATAGCGATGATGTCCGTCCGCAATAAACAATGCCCTATCCTTCATTTGTAAAGTTAACTCTTCGATAACTGCTTTATCCTTTACAACCCAGAGCAGATTCTTGACACCATAAATGTCTGTAAAATCGATATCCGGGTCTCCTCCGGACACTTTATGTAAGAGGTTTGATACTTTACTATCTTCGTCTTCGAAGAATGTGAATACCTGGCTCAGGTTTGAGTTACAGGCTTTCATCAAATTCATCCTGTCTTCTTTTGGCTTTGCAAGGGTATGTTCGTGTGGATATATTTGCCCGGTCTGAAAGTCCTCCAGTTTTACAAGAGAAATGAACCCTCTCCGTACGTATTTCTTACCTGATAATGTGAACTCTTGTGCATAAATATATATAGCAGGTTCAGCTTCCTCTTTCAGAATTTCTTCTTTTCTCCACGTATCAAAGAATTCTGCGGATCTTGTATATTTGTTATTTGACTGATCATCTCCGGGAAGGTCTTTACTCAGGATCAGTCTGATTATGTTCTCCGGGTGGAGTTGATAATAATCATCTCTTTCCTTTTCAGAGATGACGTCATAAGGAGGTGTGATTACTTTTGAAATGTCTTTTATTTTTTCGGGATTATATCTTAATCCCTTGAAAGGTAGTATTTCTGCCATTTTTGCCCTTAAAAAGTGTTAATAAAATAAGTTCGAGTAGTAAAACTAGATTCTAACACATAAATAAGTCTTTGTGAATGGCAAAAAAAAGAATGGGTTTTTATTCCTGTAAATCCTGAGGTATCAGAGAAAACATGACAGAGTCGTAGGTCTTGTCACGCACAATATGGCGGTTTCTGTGAACCCCTTCCCTGACGGCGCCGACTTTCTCAGCTACACATTGGCTGGCCTTATTCTGCTCTGCAACGACGATCTCAAGGCGTGTGAAACCCAATTTCCTAAAGCCAAGCCTGCTGATGAGCTTTACTGCGGCAGTTGCTATTCCTTTCCCTGTCTGACTTGACCTGACCCAATAGCCGAGATTGGCGAAGTTGTGCTTCCGGTTGATTTGATCGATAGCACAGCCGCCAAGAAAAGTATTCTCTTTCGTATCAAATATGACGAAATCATATTCGATACCTTCCGACCACATTTGTGGTCTGGAACTGAGCCATGACGTGCAGTCAGACATAGAATAGTCAGTATGGCACCACGGCGCCCACTTTAACATCTCATTCATCGTCTCCCTAACACCTTCACAGATTACGGCAGCGTCTTCCAACCGGCAGGGCCGTATGATAATATTTCCATCAGTAAGTTCGATTTTAGTTTCCAACATTCGCCTGACCATTGATATATTAATATAAACCAACATCATAAACAGTTAACTTAATTAAGTCAATACGCAGGCAAAAGACTAGTATCTCGCAAAGGCGCTAAGAACGCAAAGTTTGTTATTTTTTTTATATAAATTCTAGTCAATCGCCAATCAACAATCATAAATCATTAGTCATTCGTCAATCGTAAATCTTCTTGTCCCCGCCTAACAGACCGGCGGGCAGGCGGGGAGCGGTGAACAGTCTACGAGGATGTTTTGGGACGGTTTATATATGTTGCAGATGCAATCTTGTCTTGTGATACTGTTTTTGCTTTCAAAAGTTAAGGACAACATTGACCAATAAACTGCCGGTCAAAACTCCCTTTTTTCAGCCTTGTCAAATCCCAAGCTCTTTTCTCTTTTTCTGGATGTGATTAATCATGGCCTTTGCTGATTCCAACGGATCAATTTCGATAATCAGGGTGCTGCCCGTAGTTTTTTCCAGTTCCCTGGTGAGCATGTTGATTACATATGGGGATCCTCCCAGTTTTGGCGTTACACCGATATGAGTGGTTATGCCAAGTGAAATTACGCCCATGTAAATAGCAGCGGCTTTTTCAACAACGTGTTCGGCTGCGCTTGCAACCAGCGGAAGTTTGTCTATGGATGTACCCAGATAATCAGCAATTGCAGAAGCAAGTACCGCACATCGGGAATTATCTACACATGAACCGAAATGAAGGATTGGCGGCATAGATCCGTTCAGGCCTGCAGCCTTCCCGAGGGTTTCGAGCACACCCCGGAGTGAATCACCAACCAGGTTCATTGCTTCCCCATTCAACAAACCATGCCTTGCACATCCCGTTGCCGCACACCCTGTGGCAAGTACCAGGACGTTATTCTTAAGAAGCTCTTTTGCCATAGTTACAAAGCTCATGTCGGTCTGGATTTTTGATGAGAGGCATCCGGCAATAACGGCAACTCCCTGAATCGAACCGTCAGCTATCAAATCGACTAGCGGTTTCAGCGGTTCTTCAGGGTTTAACTTTTTGAGAACCTCTATCAAGGCTTCTGTGGAAAATCCGCCCAGTAGTTTATGCCCTTTTGCTTTTGGAAGGAATACCCTGTCTGCCTTGCGCTCTTTGTAAGCCGCAATGGCTTCTTCAACTATTTGAGTGGCCGCTTTATCGGCGTTGTCTGGTGTGAATTCAATGTATGTGTCATTGTCCATCCTCAGTTCCGGCATGGTGGTAATAAGTCTGGTATGAAGTCCTTTGGTAATGGCGGAGAGAGATGGATACACGCACTGCACGTCAACACATACTGCATCGACCACTCCTGTACCAACAACAAGTTCCTGCATGATCGTACTGCCCGCCATCGGGATTCCGAGCCGCACCAGCACCTCTGTACCCGTACAGCAGGTTCCTACGACGTTTATTCCTTTTGCACCTGCTGCTATAGCTTTATCCTCAAGTTTGCCTGCATAGTTGATAACCATTTCTGAGAGCACGGGGACATGACCGTGGACGAGGATGTTCACCTTCTCTTTTTCCAGGACGTCCATCCCGATTTTACTTTCTTTTGGTGTAGGGATGCCGAGTAAGATATCCTGTAGTTGGGTGGCGATGTAAAGAGCCAGAACGTCTATCACTCCGAATTTCAGGCAGGACATAATCAGGTGATCGGTACTGCTCATCATACCCTGTGCAGTGCTGTGGATTCCCTGAACGATTGTTTCCGTGGCCCCTTTGAGCGGGATGAGGTTTGCCTTTGCAAGTTTATCGATATTTTTCGGTGCAAGTGCAAGTGCAAAGCTCATCGGCCCTTCACCCGGCCCAACGAGATCTTCCATTGCCTTCCGGCCTACTTCCTTTGCAATATCCAGGGTCTGTTTGTCGTTTGTATCGATGCCGAGTCCGTCTGCAACCGCATGGAGTTTTGCTACATCCTTTATCGGAAAATTATCAAAACCTTCAGCCGCTTTTACAAAGAGCTTTGCTACGTGGATTGCATGGCCGATGTGAGAGCTTGTACCGCGCAGGACAGTCTGCAGGAACATACCCGCGACCATGTTATCTGCGGTCTTACCACAGGATGATCGTTTTAAATTGGGAGCGGCAAGCTTTGTGTGAAATGATATCTCTTCTCCTCCAAGTCTGCACGGGCCCAGATTGCAGTTGCGGCAGCAGAGGCCATGGCTTCCAAAAGAGCATCTATCCTTAAGGCCGAAGAGGCTTGAATCATATGCAGCCTGTACATCCCAGACAG
>CAJXKT010000051.1 GCA_913055705.1 uncultured bacterium | reverse complement strand
CTTAACCAGAGGTCTAAAGCGAAAATAAGAACTATAAAAGACCTTGTTTTTCCTACTTTCAATGGTACAAAAATTCTTCCTTCAAATCTAAGAAGAGCTTTTTATGAAGCATTAAGAAAGGCTGGGATTGAGAATTTTAAGTTTCATGACCTCAGGCACACTTTTGCTACCAGGCTTGTACAAAGAGAAACTGACATCTACATGATATCCAAATTGCTTGGTCATGAAGACATCAGGATGACCCAGAGGTACTCCCACCATTCGCCAGAAAGCCTGAGGGTTGGAGTGGAGATTTTAGAAGTTGACTACAATTTGACTACAATTGGGAAAAACACTTGAATTTATCGACTGGAATACGTTATATTGACTGCTTCTAAAGAACTGCATTACTACAACTTACAGCAAAGTGCGGGGGATTAGCTCAGTTGGGAGAGCGTTTGAATGGCATTCAAAAGGTCAGGGGTTCGAATCCCCTATCCTCCACCATACTATGAAAAGACTTAGGAGAAGTGGCAGGCGGCTGGGTGGAAAAGGCCTTATTTACGCATAAAAAAAAGGCTCCTTTAATGCGCCGTGCAGTATTCTTCAGCCTACCAATTTATTATATTGATATGTGATTAGGTTGTGAAGCTATACTGCCTACGAACGATCAAGAGCCTTATAGTTTTTAGCAGCTAATGCTTCACAAGTCCTGTTAATTCAACGCTACAGTTAGGTTTGGTTTACATATGCACATGATATTCGGTATTAAGTTTCTGGTGAGTTAACAGCCAGTATTATAAGCGGTTGTTTAACTATGCAACAATTTAGTCAAAATAACCACAACAGTACCCATTCATTTACAGCCAATAATAATTATTATTTCCCTTGCTTTGAAATTTAATATTTGATATAAGTCCACACTAAAGAAGTGAGGTTGGATTTGTATTATAGTATTATAAGTAAAGTGTAATATTATGGCTACAAGGTAACAACCTTGTAGCTTTTTTTTATATTATATTTTTGTGTAGCAAGAAGGAGAAGGAGGAAAGTAGTATGCCAACAGGAACGGTCAAGTGGTTTAATGACAAGAAGGGATTTGGTTTTATTTCCATTGAGGGAGGAGAGGACATTTTTGTGCATCACACTGCTATCCAGAGTGATGGTTTCAGGACTCTTGAAGAAGGAGACAATGTTGAGTTTGAAATTGTACAAGGTGATAAAGGCAACAAAGCTGAGAATGTCAAAAGAGTTTAAAGCTTTTTAAAGCGTTGCCATATATTTTGAATCTAAAACCCCAATATTCTTAACAGGAAATTGGGGTTTTTTTGTGGAATTACATAGTACGGCATAGATTACTCTATTATGCTCACATTTTTAATAAATATGGGTTCTATGGGCACATCCTGGAATCCGTTAAAGTTACCGGTTTTTACTCTTGCAATTGAATCTACCACATCCATCCCCTTGATAACTTCTCCAAACACAGCATAACCAAAACCTCTTGCGGTATTGTCTGTGTGATTCAGGAAATCATTATCTTTTACGTTTATAAAGAACTGTGCAGTGGCGCTGTCAATGATATTGGTTCGCGCCATGGCGAGTGTGCCTCTATTGTTACCTAGCCCTCTTCTGGCTTCGTTTTTAATGGGGGCTTTATGGTCTTTTTGTCTCATCTCGGAATCCATACCACCTCCCTGAATCATAAAGTCCTTTATTACTCTATGGAAGATCAGGTTATTGTAAAAACCTTCAGATGCATATGACAAAAAGTTCTTTACCGTTCTTGGGGCTTCCTTTTCGAATAATTCAATCGTTATGTCGCCCTTTGATGTTTCCATCAATACTTTAGGATTGGCGTATGCAGAATTCAGTTGTAAGCAGATAAGGCTGAACAGAACGAAAACAACGATGGTGGTTACTATCTTACTGGTGTATCGTGCAATCATGGATTTTCTCCCTAAAAATATTCGATTTAAGTTTAAATCATTTAATCATAGTCTTGGAAATAATTCAATATTTATCTTCCATCTGTAATAATCTACAGCATGAAGGAAAAAACAGATGTTAAATTCCAAATTGATTTCACTGGAAATACTGGTATGATTACAAGTCAAAACCATCTGGTTGCAAATTTATTATATTTTGGCTCAAAATTATCCAATGTTTAATCCCATCAGCCTGGAAATATTCAATAACCTTTTTTCTGCAATATGTGAGGAAATGGGTGTTGTATTATGTAAATCCTCCTTTTCCACAAATATAAAGGAGAGAAGGGATTTTTCATGTGCATTGTTTGATGGCAGAGGCGAAATGGTTGCCCAGGCTGAACACCTCCCGGTGCATCTGGCATCTATGTCACTATCAGTAAAAGAGGCAATAAAGGCAGTGGAGATGAGTGATGGCGATACTGTGATATTGAATGATCCATTTCAGGGAGGAACTCATCTTCCGGATATTACTGTTGTGACACCTTTCTTTTACAGGAGCAGGAAGAAACCTGTTTTTTATGTTGCAAATAGAGCCCACCATTCAGACGTAGGAGGAATGTCCCCGGGTTCCATGTGCAATAATGCAACTGAGATATATCAGGAAGGAGTTAGGGTTCCGCCGGTAAAGATAGTACAGGCAGGTATCATAAATAAAGATATTATGAGTATAATAGCGTCAAATGTGAGGACACCAGAGGAGCGTGAGTGGGACATAGTTGCTCAGATTTCTGCCAATACGATCGGCAAACAAAGATTATGGGAATTATGTGATAAGTATGGAAAAAGTGAGGTAATGAAATACTCGGCTGAACTTCAAGACTATTCAGACAGGATTATGAGGTCAGTAATCAGGAAGATACCAGATGGCGATTACTCATTTAGTGATTATCTTGACGATGATGGTATTTCAAGAAAGCCTGTCAGGATAAAGGCCGGTATAAACATAAAAGGCAGCAGAGTACGTGTTGATTTCTCAGGCAGTAGTAAGCAGGTTAAAGGTTGTGTGAATGCAGTCTATGCCGTTACTGTATCATGTGTATTTTATGTATTCCGATGTTTGATTAATTCCGATGTTCCGGCAAATTCGGGATGTATGAGAGCTATCAGCATAAATGCACCGGAGGGTTCAGTCGTAAATGCAACAATGCCAGCTGCAGTATTCGGTGGCAATGTTGAAACCTCTCAGAGAATCGTTGACGTAGTCTTTGGGGTGCTGTCCAAAGCTATTCCGGATAAGATTCCTGCGGCGAGCAGTGGGACGATGAATAATGTTGCTATTGGAGGATATGATAAGTCAAGTGGGCAGAACTTTACTTATTATGAGACGATTGCAGGCGGTATGGGTGCGCGGCCAGATTGTGACGGTCTTGATGCTACTCACACCCATATGACGAATACCCTGAATACCCCTGTTGAGACAATAGAACATAACTATCCTTTCAGGATAAAGCGGTATCACATTCGTCCGCAATCAGGTGGTTCGGGAAAGTTCAAGGGAGGTCACGGCATAATCAGAGATTTTGAATTCCTGGATACTGCGTCCGTAAGTATACTTTCAGACAGAAGAAAGTTTTCGCCATACGGCCTAAAGGGTGGCCAAAAAGGTCAGGGTGGTAAAAACATATTATTTTCAAAAGGGAAAAAACAAAGTCTGCCATCTAAGACTACTGTTAATGTCAAAAAGGGAGATATCATAAGTATATGCACTCCGGGTGGTGGAGGGCATGGCAGACGCTAACCAAAGTGACTACCCGCCCGCCAGTCTGTTAGGCGGGAAGTTGAAAGTGAGCTAAAGTTTGAGTAAATATCAGCCAAAGAAAATATTCATAGAAAAAGAAGTTGTTAATTCACCCGTTACAAAACAGATAATTAATAAACTGCCTGACGTGACTGTAGAGTACATAGATGATTACAGGAACATCAGGATCGAGGGGAACACAACTGATGATGTTTATATAGAGAGTAAGGAGTGCCTGGCAGTAGCAAGGAAGAAGGGGGGGCTTGTTAAGGAGTTCAGGTGCAGAGACGGTATAATCGGGAATACGGAATATTTTATCAGCCATGGGAATAATTGCAATCTGGACTGTGAGTATTGTTTTCTTCAGAGTTACTTTGACAATGCTGTACCCACGGTATTTATAAATCATGATGAAATCCTGACTGCAATCAAAGATGTTTTACTGGCCGCAGGTGATAAGAAAACAGTATTTCATGCCGGTGAGCTGTGTGATGCCCTGGCCTTCGATGATCTCACAGGCCTGTCCCGCAAACTCATTTCTCTGTTTTCAGAATATCCAAATGCAGGACTTGAACTCAGAACAAAGACCACTACTATAGAGAACCTGCTGACTATGCCGGCATCAAGTAACATTGTGATTTCGTGGACATTTAGTCCTCAGCCGATTGTTGATGCTTACGAGCACAAGACACCGTCACTGGAGGAACGTGTACGGGCAGCAGGAAAGGTGCAAAGGGCAGGTTATAATGTCGGAATATGTCTGGATCCCATAATATTGTGTGAAGATTGGTTCAACAATTATAAATCCATGCTGGAGATGCTTTTTGATAGATTAGATATTGCAAAGATCAAGTTTGTAAGCCTTGGCGGTTTTAGATATCTTCCGTCTCTGACCAGGGTAATAAGGGACAGAAACCCGGAGACAAATCTCTTGTTAGGTGAATTTGTACCGTGTATTGATGGGAAATATCGTTACTTCAGGCCGATAAGGGTTGAAGTATACAGAGAGATAGGGAAGGCGATCAGAGAGATAACCAGAGATGTTAAGATGTCGCTTTGTATGGAAACACCTGAAGTTTGGTATGGAGTAAAAAATACTTTAAAATAGGATTTTGCCTACACAAATGTACAAAAGGAAGATAAAGAAATGAAAGATATTAGTGATTCAGACTTACAGATAATATTAGAATTGTCCACAAATGTGGGAACAAATTATTTAATGTGGTACGGTATTCACGGAGATCTGACAACAAAGCAAATTCGTAAAGAATATGATTGTTGTGATGAACTATTGAAGGTATTAGACGATTATGATCCTGAAGGAGACAAAAGCCTTGATTCAAAGCACATGGCAGTGATGGTTTATGAATACCTCAACAAGAAGTATTCAAAGAACCACGCGACACTCTATAGGATTGGATTTTCGATAGCACAGCAGACTCTTGGGCTTGCAGCCAGGCTTTCCTCAAGTGCTGAAGAAGATTCAGGTAAATCTATTAAAGATATATTGCCTGAACACATGCAAAACCTAAAGCATAGACTGAAAGGAATACTTCCGCCTGACATAACAAAGACGGTGCTCAAGCTTGTTAGAAACAAAATAGAAGAGGCAGGACTCGAAATAGATATTGGCGATTTACTGGTTCAGGTATTTAATAAAGTTGCTTTCCCGGCAGAAGGAAGAAAGTTTACTGTTACATTGGGAGAAGAACAGAAAACATATCAAACTTTTACGGAAATGATCGGAGACCTTCTTAACGACAGCGTACAAAAATTTACAAAACAGTGTACGTCTTTAGATGACCTTAACAATAAAGGAAGGTTCATGGAGTCAATAGGAAGCATGGTTACCGGTTTCTTGAAAGAAAATAAGCATATCTTGCATGTAAATGAGAATTATTTCCTTGAAGAATTGAATCAAGGCCGGCAAGCTGATGAAGAACGCCCTGCTCTTGCCGTAGAGGAACTTGTTATGGGGGCAATAGGCGGAATGGCAGAGGGGTTTTGGCTTAAGCATCAACAAAAGCACGATTCGACGAATTAACTGAACATAAGTTGACAAGAGACATTCCCGGCGGTTTGCTTTTCCCCTTTGACATTGACAGGAGTAACTAATTTATTAGTATTAAGTTAAAGATATTTACATTCGTAATCTACTTGTTGTTTGAGTTGTGGATGGACACATAATTTATGGAGGCGTATTTTGAGAGTGAAATCAGTAAGCTGTGCATATAGAGAACCATATTTTGTTTTATTCGCTGTTTTTGTGCTGAGTATTTGCCTGACTACAACAAATACATTCGGGGCTGAGCCGGAAGGGGTAAAAAAAGGGGAAGAGAGAAAAGATGGGGAATGTATAGAAGGTGATTGTGAGAATGGTAAAGGGACTATGACCTTTCCTGATGGGACTAAATATGTCGGGGATTTTAAGTATGGTGTAAGAGAGGGGCAGGGAACTTACACGTATTCGGACGGAGGCAATTATACTGGTGAATGGAAAGACAATAAGAGGCATGGAAAAGGAACGGATACCTTTGCGAACAGCGTTATATACGAGGGTGAATGGGCGCTTGATAAGAGGCATGGACAGGGGACATTAATCTTACCGGACCTGGGTACCTATGTAGGTGAATGGAAAGAGGATAAAAAACACGGACAGGGAACTTTTGCTTTAGTGGAAGGAGGCAAATACGAAGGCGAATGGGTAGATGGCGCGTGTGAGGGTCAGGGCACCCATACATTTTCTAACGGTAATAAATATGTTGGTAAATGGGAAGGTTTTGCGGCTACCGGCGGATGGTACTATTGGCCTGATGGGAATAAAACATGGTCTTACATGGATGAAAACCTGGAGTGGGTTCATAAGGACTCAAAACCATAGGCAGTTACAGATTTGATTTTATAACATGGAAAGTGAGATAAAGAATACGTGAAATTCAGTGAACTTGACATTCCTTCAAACATTCTCGGAACACTTAAAACGATGGGGTATGGTGAAATGACACCTATCCAGGAGGCGACATATCCGATCATTTCAGCTGGACAAGATCTTTGTGCCCTGGCTGTGACCGGTTCTGGAAAGACGGCCGCCTGTGTAATCCCGCTTATTCTGAAAGTTGATACTGAACTTAACGCCATTCAGGGGCTTGTGATTGTTCCAACACGTGAATTGTGTATTCAGTATGTGGCGGAGATCCACAAGATAGCGGCAAAGACCAGGATCGTTCCTTTTGCAGTGTATGGCGGCTTTGATAAAGAGATAGAGATGGCTCAGCTTAAGCATGAAGTACATATCCTGGTCGCAACCCCGGGTAGACTCCTTGATTATTTGTATAGCGGGGTAATCTCTTTCTCGCATGTAAAATGTGCTATTCTTGATGAAGCGGATGAGCTTTTAAAGGTAGGATTTCTCGAAGATATTGAATTTATCATGTCATGTATCCTGCATAAACATCAGACGCTCCTTTTCTCCGCTACGATGCCTGATGATATCAAAACCCTTGCTCACGACTGTCTTCATGATCCGCAGCATATTTCTCTTATCACAGAGAGAGCGGCTCCGGAAGGTATTGAGCATTATTTTGCTTATCTCCATCCAAAACACAAACAGACAGAACTTATCAAGTATCTTAATGGGGAAGAAGTCGAACAGGTGCTGATTTTTTGTAATGCCCGCCACATGGTTGATAAGCTGTTTCTTGATATGCGGAAAGATTTTAAAGATGTTGAGTTTATGCATGCGGGACTAAGCCAGGATAAACGTTCTTCGATCTTCAGGCGGTTCAAGCAAGCAAAGATACGTTACCTTATTGCCAGTGATGTTGCCGGAAGAGGGCTTGATTTCTCACATGTTTCGCATGTGGTTAATTGGAATTATCCCAGAGGTAATGAGCAGTATACACATCGTACCGGACGTACCGGACGCATGGGGAGAAAGGGGAAGGCTTTTACTTTTGTAACTAAAAATGACGTTCCAGCTCTTCGCGATCTTATTCACAAAAAAAAGATAACTCCATGCTGGCTCGGAGAAGATCCACTTAAAGTAAACAGAACACATCAAAAACGAAACATCCACCGTAAGGGAAAGAGACCATTTCGCCAGCATCCCGCCAGGGAAAAGGGGAAGCAGAAATAAAATCAAATCAACTTCAAATCTGATAATCTATTACATATTTCTCAACCTTCTTGTCTTTCTGTTTAAAGATAAGATAGGGTGAGTCAAACGTTACAGTTGTATATGGTGGAACCGATCGGGTCAGCCAGACATTCCCTCCTATCACAGAGCCTTTGTGAATAACTGTCCTACCGCCCAGGATTGTAGATCCTGCGTAAATGGTAACATCATCCTCTACTGTAGGGTGCCTCTTTTTCTTAGCTTTTCTGATTTTATCAACATTAGACAAGCTAAGGGCTCCAAGGGTGACATGCTGGTAGAACTTTACATTTTTACCAAGTACAGACGTACATCCGATTACCACGCCGGTTCCATGGTCAATAAAAAAACCCGGTCCTATTTCTGCTCCGGGGTGAATATCTATTCCCGTCTTCTCATGAATGAATTCACTCATCATTCTGGGTATATAAGGCACCTCCTGCAGTTCCAGAAAATGTGCTAAGCGATATACTAATATTGCCCGAACGGATGGGTAGCTCAGTACTACCTCATAATAACTATTCGCAGCAGGGTCTCCGTCATATGCGGCCTTGATGTCCAGATTTACAACTTCTCTGATTTCAGGGATGCTTTCAAGTAAAAGATATGAGACTTCGACAGCCTGATCCCAGCACTCTCCCTCTGGACGAGTACAGTCAATACCATCCTTGCATTCATGCCTTAAACTCTTTTGTATTAAATCTGACAAACATTCCAGTGCATTAGAGCATTGTGCCAGAAGATATCCCTCAAGATGGTTTTTGTCTCCGGTTGCTTCCTCGTAAAAGCCCGGGAACATGATTGTAGACAATAATTTTACCAGCTTCCCAACCTCCTTTTTAGATGGGAGGCAGGGTTCTTCCAGGTGTTTAATGCCACCATGCTTTTCGTAAGACTCTCTAATCGAGTTTGTAATATGGCTTAAACGAGACTCGTTTTCTTTGCTGTTTATAGGATTACTCATTTTATTACTTCTCAACGTCCTTAAATAGATCAGTAGATATGTAACGCTCTCCGGTGTCTGGTAATACTACCAGGACATTTTTGTCAGGCCCCGCATCTCTGGCAATCTGCAACGCTACATGCATATTTGCACCGGAAGAAATACCGCAGAAAATGCCTTCATCCTTTGCAAGGCATTTTGCCATGCTGAATGATTCCTCTCCGGAAACCTGTTTCACTTCGTCAACCACGTCCTTATCGTAAATACCGGGTACGAAGCCTGCCCCGATTCCTTGAATTTTGTGAGGTCCCGGATCACCTCCGGACAGGACAGGAGACTCTATAGGTTCTACAGCTACATTTTTTATGTCTTTGAAATTCTCCTTCAGCACCTCACCGGCTCCGCTTATAGTACCGCCGGTCCCAACACCTACTACAAAATAATGTAAATCTTTCCCTTTAAAATCCTCAACAATTTCTGGGCCGGTTGTTTCGCGATGAATTTGCACATTAGCCGGATTATCAAATTGCTGGGGTTGAAAATACCCTTTTTCTTTAACAAGCTCTTCCGCTTTTGCAACGGCGCCTTTCATACCTTTTGGACCATCGGTCAGGATAATCTCTGCTCCGAAATATTTAAGCAGGGCGCGCCTTTCGAGACTCATAGTCTCCGGCATTGTAAATACGGTCTTGTATCCTCTGACGGTGGCTACCATTACCAATGCAATCCCGGTATTACCGGATGTAGGTTCTACTAATGTGTCTCCCGGTTTCAGCAAACCCTTCTTCTCCGCATCCAGTATCATTGCCAGGCCGATACGGTCTTTTACACTGCCGGCCGGATTGAACATCTCTAACTTTGCATAAATATTTGCGCACTCTCCGTCAGGTATCTTATTTATCTTTACAACGGGTGTCCTTCCGATTGTAGCTAGAATATCATCATAAATAGGCATTCTCTTCTCCTCTAAAAATTAAATAACTGTTTCTAAACAAAGATTATGTCTTTATAGATTTGTCGGGTTTTTTCCGGTCGGTGTTGATATTGTTTTGCTTCGCTCAATGGATTGTAAGGCTAAATACTGCTCACCAAATTTATTCATATTTTGAAACTCGGTGTCAAATAGTCCAAAGTGGCGTTCCTCATCCATGACAAGTTCCTCGAGAAGTTTTCTCGAAGCAGAGTCAGCGTTTGAGCCGCATTCTATAGCCAGTTCGTTATATAGTTTAGTGCTACTCTCTTCCATTGATTTCGCCTCTGTCAACATGTCTGCAACATTGCGAATCTTTTCTGTCTTGGTTGATGGCTGCATTTCCACATCACCTTTAAGAAATAGAATCCTTTCCGCGAGGACCTCAACATGTATCATTTCCTCTATCGCTGTTTTCCTGAAAAGATTGGCCAGTAGATCATATCCTTGATCACTACAATGAAAATGGAAATACATATACTGATTTACTCCACTTAATTCTTCTGCCACAGCTTTGTTCAGTGGTTCTATACTTTTTTCGTACATGAATACCTCCTAATCTTGAATTTGAAAATTCAATGATGAAGCCTGATACAGTTTTTAATGACTTTTGTAGTTAATAACCTATTCTATTCTTTATTTATTTCCTATCAACCTATTTTTTATTGTTTTTAATTTCTGTATCTATCTGCGCCAAATTAGTCATTAGTCATTCGTAAATCCTTTTGCCTTTAGCCTCTGCGTTCTTTGCGTCCCTGCCCGCCGGTTTGCTAGGCGGGTGCGGTGAATAAGAGTTTTTTAGAAAAAAAATCAGTAGGACATCTTTTGGGGGTGCAGTTATGCATAATGCTATCTCAATTCAGATAACGACCTGAATGGTAATATTTATAGTTATAAATCCCGTAGGGGGTGGAAAGGTTAGTGAGGTGAAAAGAAATGAAGATCAGTAAGAAGAATGTATTATCTTTTGTCGTAGTATTGATTATATCTCTGTTGAGCATGGTCTCAGTAAACAGTCTGCAGGCAGAAGTCTTTACTGCCACAGCATACTGTTCATGTAAGAAATGCTGTGACAAAGACCCGTCGAACAAGTGGTATGGCATAACGGCGTCAGGCAGAAAGGCAAGATGGGGGACTGTAGCCGTTGACAGAAGGCTTATAAAACTTGGCAGCAGATTAAGGATTGAAGGGTTCCCCGATACCGTCTTCAGGGCTGTTGATGTAGGCGGAGCCATAAAGGGGAAACGTATTGACCTCTGGTTTTCCAGTCACAGGAAAGCATTGGAATTTGGAAGGCAGAAGCTGGCAGTCGAACTGGTAAGTGGTTTATGATGACCAAAACGTTTAATAAAAACAGGTGCGCAAGCTTATTTAAGCACCTACTTTTTGGGGAAGTGTTTTTAAAGTCAGGTGCAAACCTGCGCACCTAATGAACGCCCAACCTCTAACTATATTATACGACTATTGTATGTCGTTGTTAAATCTAAATTCTTCAATCTCCTCACCTTTTTTCTCTGCGATCTCAGCGCCCCTGCCTGCCGGTAGGCAAGTCTGCGGTGAATAATCTTTTATATTGCAAAACAACTCCATTTTTTTATAATATCCCTGAAATGAAGCAGTTACGTTCGCTTCTACCACATTCTGAATATCTTCATAAAGATAGACCTACTCGTTTAAACGAGTAAGATTTTCACATACATTAATAAGCCTTACATCGGTTATCTATACTGGAGAAATTCTATGAGTAAGAACATCATATTATTTGCTGACGGTACCGGAAACAAAGGTGGCTATACGCCCGATAGTAACGTTTATAAGGCCTACAATGCAATCAACCTTCACGATCCATCCAAAGAGCAGGTCACGTTTTATGACGATGGAATTGGTACACAGAAGAACAAGTATATACGCGGCCTTTCGGGTGCTTTAGGATTTGGCTTCAGGACAAATGTCTGCGACCTTTATGAATTTCTTGCGAGAAATTATGAACCCGATGATCAGGTATATCTTATGGGGTTCAGCTGTGGCGCTGCTACAATAAGGGCGTTTGCCGGTTTTATCGCTACCTGCGGCCTTGTCAAAGGTAAAGGCCTGAACGGTAAAAAACTGGACAGGAAAACATTGCATGATCGTGTAGAAGAAGCTTTTAAAGGATACGTAAAATTACAAAGGATAAAGATACGAGAATCAAAGTTGCAAACTCGTGAAAATCAGTTTCTCGCTGAGCAAAAAAGGTTTCTACATAAGCAGGTTAGAGAACAAAAATCACACAGCATCATTCCGATCAAGTTTCTTGGTGTCTGGGACACTGTACCCTCGCTGGGATTCCCTCAAAAGTGGGACATTACCTCATTCGGCATGTATGCCTTAAATGCGTTTTTCATGTCTCTGGATCGTCTCTCTGATTGGGGGATTTTCCGACACCGTTTTTACAATTACGAACTCACAAACAATGTATTATATGC
>CAJXKT010000050.1 GCA_913055705.1 uncultured bacterium | reverse complement strand
AAGTAATTGTATACGATACAACGCTGCGTGACGGCAGTCAGACTGAAGGCATCTCCTTCTCTTTACAGGATAAGATCGCAATCGCCCTTAAACTCGACGACCTTGGTGTAGATTATATTGAAGGTGGTTATCCTTTATCAAACCCCAAAGATAAGAGTTTCTTCAAAGAGATCAAAAAGGCCTCACTGAAGAGCGCTAAGATCGCGGCTTTTGGCAGTACAAAGCGGGCAAACAGAAAGGTATCGGAAGATCCCGGAATCAAAGCACTGCTTTCAACAGAGATGCCTGTCGTAACAATCGTAGCTAAAAGCTGGGACTTTCATGTAACCGAGGTTCTCAAGGTCTCATTAGATAAAAACCTGAAGATGGTTTCTGAAACAGTCAAGTATTTGAAATCAAAAGGAAGAGAGGTTATTCTCGATGCAGAACATTTTTTTGATGGCCACAAGAATAACTCAAGATATGCATTAAAGGTTTTGAAAGCAGCTCAGGACTCAGGTGCGGACACCATTGTCCTTTGCGACACCAACGGAGGTTGTTTACCGCATGAAGTAGAGAAGATTACCGGCAGCGTCGTAAGCAGGATAAAGATCCCTGTCGGCATTCACACGCATAACGACTGCGAACTGGCAGTTGCCAACACCCTTACGGCCGTTAACGCCGGAGTCCGGCATGTACAAGGGACAATTAACGGACTTGGAGAGAGATGTGGTAATGCGAACTTATGCTCTGTGATCCCCAATCTGGTTTTAAAAAATAAATTCAGGTGTCAAGGCAGTACCGAACTGAAAAAACTTACGGAAATATCAAGATATGTAAATGAAGTAGCAAACTTTGTCCCCTTGCACAACCAGCCTTTTGTTGGTTCAAGTGCGTTTGCTCACAAGGGAGGTCTGCACGTAAACGCAATACAAAAGAATAAGAGTACTTATGAGCATATAGAACCTGAAACGGTTGGGAATGAGAGAAGGATTTTAATTTCTGAACTGTCCGGAAGTTCGAATATTCTGAAAAAGATAGAAAAATACAAAATCGAGCATGACAAGAATATAATGCGAAAGATTCTTAAGAAAGTCCAGGATATGGAGAACCAGGGATATCATTATGAGTCTGCGGAGGGTTCTTTTGATCTCCTCGTTAAGAAAATAATAGGAAAATACAAAGGCTTTTTCGATCTTGAAGATTTCAGGGTAATTGTAGAAAGAGGAAAACGCGGGAAATTAATTACCCGTGCAACTGTTAATGTAAATGTAAGCGGTACAGATGAGTTGACGGTTAGCGATGGAGACGGCCCTGTAAACGCCCTGGACGGTGCATTACGGAAAGCACTTGAGAAATTTTATCCATCCCTCAAGGATATGCAGCTTATGGATTATAAAGTACGCGTTATCAATCCTACAGAAGCAACCGCGGCAAAGGTGAGGGTAATAATAGAATCTCACGACCACAAAGATATCTGGGGTACAGTCGGAGTCTCTGAAAATCTGATTGAAGCAAGCTGGCAGGCGCTTGTTGAAAGTGTTGAATATAAACTCTTGAAGGATGAAGATGGAAACTGATTTACCAACAAAATACAATCCCGGTGAAGTCGAAGACAAATGGTACAGCTTCTGGGAAGAAGGCAGCTTTTTCCATTGTGAACCGGACCCGGACAAGAAACCGTTTACTATAGTAATTCCTCCGCCAAATGTAACAGGTGTTTTACACATGGGACATGCGCTCAATAATATACTGCAGGATATAATTATAAGATGGAGGAGGATGCAGGGCTTTAATACACTGTGGATGCCGGGGACTGACCATGCAGGCATAGCAACACAAAATGTCGTTGAGAGAGAATTGGCGAAGAAGGGATCAAATCGTCACGAGCTTGGACGTGAAAAGTTCATCGATGAAGTATGGAAATGGAAAAAAGAGTACGGTTCAGAAATCCTGAAACAGCTTAGAAAACTGGGCTGTTCGTGTGATTGGGAAAGGGAAAGATTTACGATGGACGAAGGTTTATCAAAAGCCGTAAAAGAGGCATTTGTTAAACTATATGAGAAAGGGCTTATATACAAAGGAAAATATATCATTAACTGGTGCCCGAGATGCCTTACCGCCATTTCAGATGATGAGGTAGAACATGAAGACCACGAAGGGCATCTATGGTATATCAGATATCCTTTCCGGGATGAACCTCACCTCTTCATCAATATTGCAACAACACGCCCCGAAACGATGCTGGGTGATGTTGCCGTTGCGGTGAACCCTGATGATGAAAGATACAGGGAAATGATTGGCGAGATGCTCATACTCCCTGTGGTAGGACGTGAAATACCCATTATTGCAGATGACGCTGTTGATCCCAAATTTGGTACGGGAGCAGTCAAGGTCACTCCCGCACACGATCCAAACGACTTCGAAATCGGAAAGAGGCATAATTTAGACCACGTTGTGATTATGAACGAAGACGGCACTATAAAAGGCGATGCGGGGGATTACATTGGTATGGACAGATATGAGTGTCGGGAGGCATTAATAGAGGAGCTTAAGGAAGAAAAACATATTGTGAAGGTTCAACCTCACTCCCACTCGGTAGGACATTGCTATCGCTGCAGAACCGTTATCGAGCCATATCTCTCTGACCAGTGGTTCGTCAAAATGAAACCTCTGGCAGATGCGGCAATTGAAGCGCAAAATAAAAGAGACGTTAATTTCTTTCCCGAAAGATGGACAAAGGTATATATGAGTTGGCTGGAAAACGTAAGAGACTGGTGTATCTCAAGGCAGATATGGTGGGGCCACAGGATTCCGGCCTGGCAATGTGAGAATTGTGACGAAATAATCATTACCCGTGAGACTCCTGAGAAATGCACAAAGTGCGGTAATGATAAGCTGGCCGAAGAAACAGATGTACTGGACACGTGGTTCAGCTCCGCACTATGGCCTTTTTCAACTATGGGATGGCCTGAAGAAACCAAGGAACTGGAATATTATTATCCGACATCTACACTTGTTACTGACAGGGGTATCATATATTTCTGGGTGGCAAGGATGGTAATGATGGGACTGGAGATCAGGAACAGAGTCCCCTTCCGGGATGTTTTCGTACATGGCACCATACTCGATGAACTTGGAAGGAAAATGAGTAAGTCTCTGGGTAACGGTATTGACCCTTTGCTGATGATTGATCAATACGGGGCGGATGCTGTCAGGACATCCATAATCATGCTGACTGTCGAGGGACAGGACGTAAAGCTCAATGAGAACAAGTTTGAGATGGGAAGGAATTTTATTAACAAGGTATGGAATGCCGCCAGATTTGCGATAATGAATTTACAATCTGATGAATTACCTGACGCACAAATCAAAGAGGATGACTATCTCCTTGAAGATATCTGGATAATAAGCCGTCTGAATTCAGTTACAGAGACATGCACAAACTCCCTGGAGAAATACAGGTTCAATGAGGCTATAAGGACACTTTATGAATTTATCTGGAATGATTTTTGTGACTGGTACTTGGAGATAATCAAACACAGGCTTTATGACATGGATAATAAGGAAGGCAGGGTGGTGGCACAAAAAGTATTGGTGTATGTGCTTAATAATACGCTACACCTGCTGCATCCGTTTGCCCCGTTCATGACAGAAGAGATCTGGCAACACTTAAAAAGTATAACATCACAAAACGAATCTATCACTGTCGATTCGATGAAAAGTGAAAGTCTGATGATTTGTCCATGGCCGGAAAAAGATGCTGCGAAAATTGATAAAGAAGTAATAGAAACAATGCCATTGCTTCAAGATATAGTCAGGGCTGTGCGAAATATCAGACATAATTTCAATATACCTAATAAACAGGAAATTACGATACAGATTTTTGCTCATGATGAGCATGCTAAGAAGAAACTTGATGTCCATCATGAATTTCTGAAAAAGATGGCGAATCTGAATCGTCTAGAAATAGATGTTCGCACCGAATTTTCGGGAAAGAGAATCCCTCTCTCTGAGGTGGTGGGAGATTACCAGATATTCGCTCTTGGGGATTTTGATATAGTTAAAGATAAAGAAAGAGAGAAACAACTGAAACACTTGAATAAAGTTGAGTCACATCTTGGGGTAGTGCAGAAAAAACTTCACAACGAAAGCTTCGTCAAGAACGCCCCGGAAGAAATCGTTAACGCCGAAAAGGATAAAGAGACGGAACTCCTTGGACAAATTACTAAGATAAAGGAAGCCTTACAGGGCTTAGAAAAAAGTGTATCGAATTAAATTAGCCTTAATATTGTGTTTGTTTTTTACCGCATCTACGGTACTGGGCAAAGAAAACCTGTCTAAAGAAGAGTTATATAATGAATGTCCGGAATGCGGAACAAAATACTCATATGATATTAAATTTTGCGGAAAGGATGGAAGTAAGTTAGTAGAAACGCAGAAAAGCTCGGTATGCCCGAAGTGTAAGAAGGCAGGTGTCCCCGGAGAAGAATTCTGCAGGGAAGACGGAGAAAGGCTCATAACTATTGAGGAGAGAATAGTAAAAGAGCAAACGCTTCATGAAAACAGGATAAAGGCATCAAAACATTTTGAAGATGGTAATAAATTCTCTGACAACGAGGAATATGATAAGGCATTAAAGGAATACAAAAAAGCCGTAGACTTATACCCGGAATCACCAAAGATTCAGTACAATATAGGTTGGCTTTACGGAAAGATTGGAATGCACAAGAAGGCAATTGAACATCTTAGAATTTATTGTGATCTGGCGCCGGAAGCAAAAGATATAGACAAGACGATCACCATGATGGCCGTATTGCAGAGAAATTTGGACAAGAAAGATAAGTTAATAGATAAATACAATAAAAGAGATGATATTATGACTGCTGCGCTGCCCGGTATAAAAGAAAAATGTGATATGGTATTAATACCTGCAGGGCCATTCATTATGGGAATTGATGGCATAAAAGAGGAGCAGCGTCCGAGTCATAAGGTTTATATTGATACATTCTACATTGATAGATATGAAGTAACAAATGCCCAATATTATGAGTTTTTGAATTACATCAATAAAACAAATGACCATAGTAAATGCCAAAACAACGAACCTACCAATAAAGATCATACCCCATTTAACTGGGAGGAAGATTATTATAATCACCCGGAATATCCTGTTGTCAGGGTAGACTGGTTTGACGCTTCTGCTTATGCGGCCTGGGCAGGTAAGAGGCTGCCAACAGAGGCTGAATGGGAAAAGGCTGCAAGAGGAACAGATAAAAGAAAATTGCCCTGGGGTAATGAGTGGGATCCTGAAAAATGTAATACAGGAGATCCCGAACCAATTGGGAGTTATGAGGAGGGCAAAAGTCCATATGGATGCTACGACATGGCCGGAAGCGCTGCAGAATGGTGTTCTGACTGGGGAGCTACGAGTTATTACAGCAGGAGTCCCAAGAAGAATCCAAAAGGGCCAGAAAAAGGTAATAAGAAAATCATTAGGGGTGGTTCCAGGTTTGCCAATGTCGGCATTCTACTGCTATGTACCGGAAGAAAAACAATGGAACCAATTCTTGGGAATATGGGCGTAGGGTTTCGTTGCGCAAAATAAGTTTGAGAATCAGCATATTAAGATAACACCTCCGGAACCGGTTAAACGAATGGCACTTAATATGGCACCTAATAATGTTACTTTTTAGAAGCAAAAACAGTCATATTTAAAGAGACTTTCAAATTACACCAGGGAATTACCTGCCTAACCACTATAATACCAACGAGATACGGTCTTTAATTATATTTCTCTGGAATTCCTATAAACTATTTTATAGATTTATATAATCAACATGTTACCATTGACTTGTTGAGGTGAATAGTATGCGGGTCAAAGAATCAGATTCAAATAAAAGAAATAATGAGAGAATAAACCTCTCATTTCTAATATCGATACCAGGCCAAGATGGTAAAACTAAGAATATCAGTACGAGTGGTGTTTATTTCGAAATAATAACAAGTGACATAGAAGCATTTGCCCCCGGCACAATGATACCAATTCAAATAACAGCAACCACTACAACTCCTGGCTTTGAAGAGAGAAAGATCAAACTTAAGGGTGAGGGGTGCATTGTCAGAAATAATATAGAAGATGTTTCCTCTCATGGTAACAGAATAGGCGTAGCTTTGGAATTCAAGGATAAACTTACTATTCTACCTGATCTAATTAAATGAATTACCTCTTGAATTTTGCTATTTAATATGTATAATTTGCATCCACATTCTTTTAAAATCTGAAAATTTAAGCAGGAGATATTCTAATGGGAGACCTTTTAGGAAAACTAGATGAAATAATGACAAGTGATCGGGTGCGTAAACTTGGTGGATTATTCTGCCTGGTTACGATCATCATAACAGCAATAGCATTCATCATAGGCGCAGGAAGTTTGTTAAAGTCAGCGAAAGGCCCAGTCGCAGATGTAGAAGTCACTGAAGGCGAAGGAGCAGAAGAAGAGGAGGCAACTGATGAAGACAATGAAGAAGAAGCTGAGGATGAGGCTGAAGAAGAAGCCGAAGAATAAATCCTGATTACAAATCGTCTCGTAATGATAATGGAAGTTCTTCCTCCTCCTTGTATATTTCATGACAATCATCACAGGTCGTCAGCAGCCGGTTAAATTCAGCATCTATAGTCTCCGCATTATGCTCTTTGCATAACGAGATTAAATTCCTTACGGCATCAAAGAATCTGCTGCCCATTATAACAAATTCACTTGAAACACCACGATGCTCCTTCATATACAATTCCACACAGCTATAACCAATGCCTTCCTTCAGTTCCTTTGTCCACATCTCTATCTCAACCCAATCCCTGTTTTCTATTGACCTTGACAACCTCCTCAAATCCCTGGATGCATTTTTCATTGCCTGTCCTAAAGTCTCATCTTTTTTCCCGGACGTATACAGTACTTCAACTGCTATATCCTCCGGCTTCTTGCAGGAAATAAGTCCGGCAGACATCGTACACATGATTATTAATATTATCAATAAACTCTTCATCTGCTGTTGCCTTGATCTTCAGATAATCTCAAGTTCTTTAGGAAATTTGGTCAGGTTTACGCAGCCATTGTCCGTTATAAGTATCATGTCTTCAAGCCTCACTCCACCCACACCCGGATAATAGAGTCCCGGTTCAACCGTAACTATATTCCCGGTCTTTAACGTACACTTTGCCTTTGATATTCGCGGCAGCTCGTGAACGTCCAGGCCGACACCATGACCTGTCCCGTGAAAGAAGCCTTTCATCTTGCCCTTAGTCTTTCCTGTCTTGAATCCCAGAGACGTCAGGTGCTTCATAACATTCCTGTGTATAAGATCTCCCCTTGCGCCATTCCTGGCAGATTCAAAGACCAGCTTTTGCGCAGACGCCACCGCCCTGTACATTTTCCTTAATGACCTTCCAGCCTTACCTTTGACAATAGTCCTGCTTATGTCTGCGTAATAGCCTGTCTGTTCATCCCTTGGGAAGACATCAAAAATGATCGGCTCATTTGCCCTTAACGGACCGCTTCCCACATTGTGCGGTTCGCAGGATTGTTCGCCACATGATACTATGGTGTGTTTAGCCGTACATCCAACCTTCATCAACTCCACATTAATTATTTGCCTTATCGATTCAGACGTGATCTGACTATTACGCTTTGAGACCAGAAACCCATTTTTTACCTTCGACTTCTTTATAAAGTCAATCGCCTTTCGAATAGCCCTTTCAGTTTCACGCAAGGTTCTTACAATGTGCCCTGTCTCCTCTTCACTCTTTATCTCTCTGGAAGCAAAAAATGGCCCTTTCTTGACTTCAAGCTTAAATCCGTTTTTTCTCAGGAAATCAGCATATTCCACATTGAAATCTGCAGGGACCAGAAGTTTCTTGATCTTCATTTCTCTTAGGGCTGCAGTAACTACACCGATAAGACCTGAAGGTGTGCTTCCTCTCTTCTTGATAATCCTCTCGTATTTAGAAAGAGAGAGTACTTTATCCGCTTTGGATTGAGACCTTGCACGATCCAACTCAAGGTCACTTGTAATCATAATCTTCCTGTTACCCTGCTGGATATAGACAAAAGGATCAGGCGCCATGAAACCGGTAGCATAATACATATTGGAATTTCTCTCGCTGTCTGCAATAATCAGTATTGCTTTGTTATCACTCATGATGCCGATTCTATTAAAATAGTTTTAAATGTCAATGAGCTTCCATGATTTTATGCGGCGGCATGAAAACTATTGTTTTGAGTGATTATGGATGAAGGAAAGATAAATTAGATTGAACCGGCGGGAGATAGATTATGGTAAGCTTGTGTATAGCTTTCCGTACTGATTAAGAAACATCTTTTCATATTGTAGTTCTTCTTTCTTGTGGGGAGGTTTTGTTTCGGCAGGATATCCTACGGCAATCATTGATTCTACCTTAAGCTTTGGAGGTATATTCAGAACTTCTGAGACATAAGCCTCAGACGTTAACGTTTCACTGTGCATCCTCTCCCTGATCTGTATCCAGCAGCTCCCAAGTCCCAGGGATTCTGATGCCAGAAATATAAACGTGGAAGCAATAGAACAGTCCTCAACCCATACGTCGCATTTATCCTCGTCTGCACAGACGACTATTCCAAGAGGGGCATTTTTCAGAAACTCTGAACCGTGCGTCTTCGCCCTTGATAATTTTTCCAATAAATCCGGTTCCGTAACAACGATAAACTCCCACGGATTATGCCCTCTTGAAGAAGGAGAGCGAAGGGCAGCTTCTATTAATATTTCAATCTTCTTACTTTCAACCGGTTTCTTCTGGAATTTTCTTATACTTCGTCTTTTCTGAATAAGAGAACTGAACATATGGAATACTCCCTGTTTAAAAGAAATGAAACCGGATTACTTCCTTACTATCCCTTTGCTTTTCAACAAGCCCAGCATAGCCTTAAGATTATCCTCAATAGATATATGTTCCGTATCCAGGATAATATCGGGATTAAGAGGCTCTTCGTACGGTGCGTTTATACCTGTAAATTGAGGGATCTCTCCATCGATAGCTTTTTTATAAAGCCCTCTGGGATCCCTTTGTATACAGGTTTGAAGACTGCAACGGACAAAAACCTCAAAGAACCTCCCTTCCGGTATTAAGGCTTTTACCTGATCTCTCTGACATCTCAGAGGAGAAATGAAGGTACATAACACAACAGAACCGTGCTCATAAAAAACACTGGCAACCTCTCCAACCCTTCGGATATTCTCTATCCTGTCTTCATCTTCTGAAAAACTGAGATCTTTACACAGGCCATGACGGAGTTTATCCCAGTCCAATAACGCTGTATGAATTCCCGTGGCGAAGAGAAGACGTTCAAGGCTTCTAGCAATAGTTGACTTACCAGACCCGGATAAGCCCGTAAACCAGATAACTGCAGTCTTATGTTTATACCTTTCTTCTCTCTCAGGACGAGCTATCGCAGCTCTTTCCATCTCGACTTTGATGGGCAGTTCTTCTTCGGCCTTCACCGTTTCTTCGGCATGGATAGTTTCTTCTATGCTTCTCACAGCACCTCGAATCATTCCCGCTCCGACAGTGAAATTAGTATCAGGGTCTATGATTATAAAACTGCCTGTCTCGCGGTTCTTATTATACTGATCAAACATTATTGGTTGAGTAAGTTTAAACTGAGCACGTCCAATCTCATTCAGCATCAAAGTGTTTACATCTGTGTGGTGAGGGGTTGTTAATAACTCACAGAAAAGATTATGCTCTGTAGCATCGGTACGATGCAGGGTGTTTACGTCAAACATGTAAACCAACTCACTGATATAGGCATTAATCATTCTTGTGGTATGTTTTATGAAATAATTTTTGCCAACTTTAAGTGGATCATTACCCATCCAGCATACAATAGCATCGACATTGCTTTCGACTAAAGGAAGATTATGCCGCCGAACAATCATATCCCCCCGGCTAACATCTATTTCATCTTCCAGCGTCACGACAACAGATTGCGGAGCACGTCCTTCCTCAAGCTCACCATCCATTGTCGTAATAGTTTTAATCTTAGAAATTATACCCGAGGGTAAAACCACGATGTCTTCTCCGGGACTAATTGTACCCGCAACAATCCTTCCGGCGTAGCCCCGGAAATTGAGATCAGGCCTTATAACATATTGCACCGGAAATCTAAAGTCGCGGATGTTAAGATCAGAACCGATGTGAACATTTTCAAGAACATGCAATACCGTGGGTCCGTCATACCAGGGAGTATTTATACTCTTAGTAACTACATTGTCTCCTTTAAGGGCCGAAACCGGAATATAAGTGATATCTTTAATATCAAGCTTCCGGGAATATTCATCATACTCATCAACAATTGATTCAAAAACTTCCGGGGAATAATTTACAAGATCAATCTTATTAACTGCAACTATCATATGGGAAACCTGCAAAAGACTTGCTATGAAACCGTGTCTCCTGGACTGCTCGAGAATACCCTTACGCGCATCGATTAAAATAATGGCGAGGTTGGCAGTGGAAGCTCCCGTAACCATATTGCGTGTGTACTGAACATGACCCGGCGTGTCGGCAATTATAAATTTCCGTTTAGGAGTCTGGAAATAACGATAAGCTACATCAATAGTTATACCCTGTTCCCTTTCAGCAGCCAGTCCATCTGTTAACAGAGATAGATCTATTTCCTTTTCACCTCTGCGTTCCGCAACCTTTTTGACTGCTTCAATCTGGTCATCGAATATATTCTTGGTATCCATAAGAAGCCTGCCAATAAGGGTAGACTTTCCGTCATCTACACTGCCAACGGTAGTAAACCTGAGTAAATTAGCATGACTTGTGGATGTGTATGGACTCATGATCTAGAAATACCCCTCCTTCTTTTTATCCTCCATCGAACTGTCAGTGGTAAGATCGATAATCCTATTCTCCCTCTCAGACTTACAGGCTTCTTCAACTTCTAAGATTATATCATCTATTGTCCTGGCTTTTGACCGAACTGCTCCGGTACACGGACTGCAACCCAGACTTCTAAACCTGCACATAACTTTTTCGATCTTTTCACCGGACCTCAACTTAACCATATCATCGTACGGAACTAATATACCGCCCCTGTCAACTACTTCCCTCTCCTGTGCATAATATATAGGCACAATGGGTATCTCCTCCTCTCTCAAGTAATACCAGACATCCATCTCCGTCCAGTTACTCAATGGAAACACCCTGATTGATTCATCTTCATTAATACGGCAATTATATAAGTTCCAGAGTTCTGGTCTTTGATACTTGGGATCCCACTGCCCGAATTCATCTCTGAAAGAGAAAATACGCTCCTTTGCTCTCGATTTTTCCTCATCCCGACGCGCCCCTCCAAAGGCTGCATCAAACTTGTGCTTCCTTATCGCATCAAGCAGCCCTTGAGTTTTCAATTTAGCACAACATTTGTCCACCCCAATCGTTTGAGGGTGTGTACCCTCACTAATCCCCTCCTCATTCCGCTCAACAATAAGCCTGCATCCGATTTCCTTAACATACCTGTCGCGAAATTCAATCATCTCCGGGAATTTAAATCCTGTATCAATGTGCATAAGTGGAAATGGGATTTTGCCGGGATAAAAGGCTTTTTGAGCCAAACGCACCATTACACTCGAATCCTTACCTATGGAATAGAGCATAACAGGGTTTTCAAACTCAGCAGCCACTTCACGAATAACGTGGATGGACTCTGATTCGAGTTGTTTTAAGTAGAAAAGATTGATATTACTCAAGAAAGTTTCTCCTAATCTATATGTCAGCTTCAGCTACTTTGAATTAACTCACCATAAATTAAGCAACTTATAGATTAAGGAGTCAAATTTCACTGAAAACAGGAAATACAAAATTTTAAGGCATTAAATAATAAATTCAACAAATTATTTTACAGAAACGAATCCGCTTACAAAGGCAGACCCGCTTCACAAACTGCAAGCATAACTATTTGCTATATATTATTATTATATATGTTTCACAGTTTGAATCAAGAGCTATAATACTATTGATTTATATTTGATTCTCAAATAATCGTCTTATGACAGTTTTCTTTAAATTTCTTCCCGGTTTGCTGCTTCATTAAGATATTAACATTCACGCATTGGTAGCTGTCCGCCCGGAAGAGCACAATTTGCTCAATCCAGGTACAAATAAACAAATAATTGAAATGTGAATATCAATCATGTAAGATTAATCATGTAAGATTAATCAAAATTTTTATAAATCATTAATAAGAGGAGAAGTTTCACCATGATAG
>CAJXKT010000049.1 GCA_913055705.1 uncultured bacterium | reverse complement strand
TTCCAATGGGAAATAATATGACAACTTTTTTATGGTACCTGTTACTTATATTTGCAATTTCCACTATAGGCGGCCTGCTTCCATTGGTAAAAAGCTGGTCCAAAGATAGTTTCAGGTTGATAATCAGTTTTGGTGCAGGTGTATTGTTTGGGACTTGTTTTTTTCACATGCTGCCGGCAATCACACCGTCTCTGGGAGGTAATGTTGGAATACCCATAATGATTGGGTTTTTTATTATTTACATAATGGAAAAATTCATAATGGTGCATTCCTGCGAAGAGGATGTTTGTGACTTTCATACAATAGGGATATCGGCCTTTCTGGGAATAACATTTCACAGTTTAATAGATGGCCTGTCAATGGGAGCAGGTTTCATGGTAAAGGATATTGGATTGATGATATTTCTTGCGATTATAGTTCACAAGTTTCCTTCTGCCCTCTCCCTTACCGGTATTCTTATTCAAGGGGGATATAAAAAGGCTAGGATTATTAAGCTCGTCATAATCTTTGCGTTAACCACACCTATAGGAGCGGTTATTGCTTTCTTTGTTTTGAGTAATCTGCATGAAAATATTCTGGCCTGGGCAATCGGGATATCGGCAGGAACCTTTTTATATATTGCCATTAGTGATCTCCTGCCATTTGTCCATCAACACAATCCGAGAAAATATTATAATCTGGCCAGCCTGATGTTAGGTTTGCTTTTAATGGGCGCCGGGAAGTATTTACTTTAAGAATGCTTTATTGTTTACTATTACTATGCGAGTTCTAGGAATAGATCCCGGTTCAATGGTAACCGGTTATGGCGTTGTTGATGATATCAAGGGTAAGTTGTCTCACGTAGCTCATGGTACAATTGAAGGCAAGAGGAAAGATTCGTTTCCGAACAGGCTTAAATTAATTTTCGATGGATTAAATAAGGTTATAGAAGAATATAAACCTGACTCTATCGCATTAGAAGAAGTGTTTTATGGTAAAAGCGTAAAATCGTCGATCAAGATAGGTGAGGCCAGAGGCATAGCCATTCTGTGTTCGGCCTCAGCAAATATCCCGATGGCCGAATATGCACCTACCGTAGTCAAGAGGGCAGTTGTTGGCGTGGGCAGTGCTCAAAAGGGACAGGTAGGTGAAATGGTGAAGGTCATTCTGTCCTTATCTGAGGTGCCAGAAAAGAATGATGCTTCTGACGCTCTTGCAATTGCTATATGTCATTGTCATAGAAGCAAATCGGTGATTTAGCCTTGACAGATATATACTAGAAGCTATAATTTCCAGATTAGGATTTTAGTTTACAGTTTGTTGTAATTTATTATATATTAAGCCATTAAGAGAAATATGAGTTTGCAGGTAACAAGCAAAAATTCAAAGAAAAGCGAGATTTCAGACATTCTGTATGAGGGCATTTCTCCTTCTGAAGTTGATGCTGAAAAATTGAAAAGAGGATGCGCAAAGGACTTATCAATGGAAGAGGCAATTCGTAAATCCAGGGCATTGATAGAGGCATTACCATATATACAATCATTCAAGGGTAAAGTGGTTGTAGTAAAGTTTGGTGGTAGTGCTATGGTTAATATAAAAACCTTTCAAAGCATCCTTCAGGATGTGGTTTTTATGAAGACTATCGGTATGATGCCGGTGATAGTTTATGGTGGTGGTCCGCATATAAGCAGTGAGATGGAGAAGAGGGGGAAAAAGCCTCTTTTTATACATGGATATCGTGTGACTGACGAAGAGACACTGAGGATCGCTATTGATGTACTCATAAACCAGATTGGCAAATTAATTATAAATCAAATAGAAGAAATGGGAGCAAAAGGCGTTTGTGTTTGGGACAGGGAAAAAAGTCCGATCAAGGCCAGAAAATTTGTATGTGAAGGTGAGGACAATACAGAGACAAAAGATCTTGGTTATGTGGGAGAACTTACGGGGATAGAGCATGAAAGATTTAATATCTTATGTGAAGGTGATAATATCCCAATTGTACCACCGATTGCTGAAGGGGCTGGAGAGGTGAATTTTAATGTAAATGCAGATAATGTAGCCTCCTTAGTTGCAGGTTCCATAAAGGCAGAGAAATTAGTGTTTATTTCTAATACTCATGGGATATCAACTGACCCGTCTGATCCGGAGTCGTTTACGTCTACGTTACACGAGGATGAGGTAAATAAGCTGATAGAAAGCGAGATAATAAGAGGTGGTATGCTGCCGAAGGCAAAAGCTTGTATAGCAGCATTGAGGGAGGGCGTAAAGAAAGCCCATATTATTGACGGTCATATACCCCATTCCCTGTTGCTGGAGATATTCACTGACAAGGGGATTGGGACACAGATCATAGTTTAGGTCATTAGGTGTTTTGAGAGTTGGTCTTTTTGGTATTCACCCACTTCAAAAAGAGCACACAAAATTAAACCCTTCCATTTTTCTCAGTTTCCTCACATCGCAGGAAATCCGCATATGGGAATTTAGATATGAAGAAAAGTAAAATAATTGAAGACTATGATAATTACGTAATTCCAAATTACCCTCGCCTTCCCATTGTACTTGTTAAGGGTGAAGGAGTGTATGTGTGGGATGAAGACGGAAAACGATACCTGGACCTTTTCTCCGGATGGGCAGTCAGTTCGCTGGGACATTGTCATCCTGATGTGACGAAGGCGACACAGGATCAGGCGGCAACGCTGGTGCATGTGCCTAATATTTTCTATTCTGAGCCGCAGGGACGCCTTGCAAAGTATATTTCTGAAAACTCATTTAATGGTCAATGTTTTTTTTGTAACAGCGGGGCGGAAGCGAATGAGGCAGCCATAAAACTGGCAAGGATTCACGGCTTTCCGAAAGGGAAATATAAGATTATTACGATGAAGGATTCCTTTCATGGAAGAACCATGGCGACCGTCACGGCTACAGCACAACCAAAGTATCATAAAGGTTTTGCTCCACTTGTAGAAGGCTTTTCGTATGTTTTATTTAATAATCTTGGTGAGGTAGAAGATGCCGTGGACGACAAGACCTGCGGTATAATGCTTGAAACTGTTCAGGGAGAGGGCGGAATTAATGTGGCCGGCAAAGATTACATGAAAGGATTAAGAAAGATTTGTGATGACAATGACATTCTTCTGATTCTTGATGAAGTTCAGTGCGGGATGGGAAGGACAGGTAAGTATTTCGCATATCAACATTATGATATAACGCCCGATATTATGACACTTGCTAAAGCACTCGGAAATGGTACAGCAGTGGGTGCTATGGAAGCGACTAAAGAGGTTGCTAAAAGCCTTGTGCCGGGCAGTCATGCTTCTACATTCGGAGGTAATCCCCTTGCCTGTGCCGCATCAGCGGCAGTATTCGAAACAATCGAGGCAGAGGGTTTATTGGTCAAAGCGGCTAAGATGGGTGATTATATTTTTGATCAATTGGGAAACATGTCTAAAGAACTTGATGTTATTAAAGAAGTGAGAGGCATAGGATTGATGATAGGCATTGAACTTAAGATCCCTGCAGCCGAGACCGTAAAAAAGTGTATGGATTCCGGGCTGCTGTTGAACTGTACTCATGATACAGTAATAAGAATCATGCCTCAACTCAATGTGAAACAGGAACATATTGATGAGGGCCTGGGAATCTTAAAGGATATCTTAGAATCCGTTTAACTAATAGCTAAATAATTACAGGAAAAATTATGCAGTGTGAAAATCTGGTTTCAATCTCTGATCTCAAACTTGAAGACATTAATGATCTGTTTACGTCAACGGCCGAGATGAAGGCTTCTCTTCAAAAAGGTGGGGTTGATCATTGTCTTGCAGGTAAAACTCTGGCTATGATCTTTGAGAAAAGTTCTATGCGGACAAGGGTTTCCTTTGAAGTTGCGATGACGCAGATGGGGGGGCATGCAATTTATCTGACCAAGCATGATATAAACCTTGGTGAGCGCGAATCTATAAAGGACGTTGCTAAAGTTTTGTCGAGATATGTCGATTGTATTACCATTAGAACTTATGACCATGAAACGGTTGTTGAGCTTGCTGACTGCTCCTCCGTTCCTGTAGTCAATGCACTCTCTGACTATACACACCCATGTCAGGGCCTTACAGATTTATACACCATAAGGGAGAAGAAAGGGAATATTGACAATATTAAAATAGCATATATTGGTGATGGAAATAACGTTGCCAGATCATTGGCCTTTTTATGTGCAAAACTAGATGTTTCGTATACGGCTGCTTCACCTGAAAATTATGAATTGACAGCAGAGTTTTTGAAAGAGGCTGCCGAGGCAACAAAAGGCAATAGTAAATGCATTGAACTGATTAGAGATCCAAAAGAGGCGGTTAAAGATGCAGACGTTATCTATACCGATACGTGGATCAGCATGGGTGAAGAAGAAGAAGCCAAGACAAGACGTAATCATTTTAAGGGGTTCCAGGTTAATAGTGATTTGATGTCTCATGCAAAGAGTGACGTTCTTGTGATGCATTGTCTGCCGGCTCATCGTGGCGAGGAAATTACTGATGATGTTATTGATGGTCAGAATTCAATAGTTTACGATCAGGCTGAAAACAGGCTGCACGTACAGAAGGCGCTGTTAAAACTTCTTATTTGTAAGTAGGAATAATAAGATTTTCTATAGAGGTCTATAATGCGAAAAGACGGAAGAAAATCGGATGAAATGCGTCCGGTACTGATAGAAAGAAATTATACGAAATTCGCACATGGTTCTGTGCTTATACAAGTCGGTGATACCAGGGTGATATGTACGGCTTCAGTAGACGAAGGTGTTCCGCCTCATAAAAGAAACACAGGTCAGGGATGGGTTACGGCAGAATATTCATTATTGCCCGGTTCTACGCCTAAAAGGGTTTCAAGGGAATCCTCACGTGGCAAGGTAGGTGGTCGTACACATGAGATCCAAAGGTTGATAGGACGCTCTATGCGTGCTGTAGTGGATTTGTCTGCAATTGGAGAGAGGACAATATGGATAGACTGTGATGTGATTCAGGCTGACGGTGGTACGCGCGTGGCATCTATTACGGGCGCATACGTTGCATTGGTTGATGCTATCAACTGGCTGAGAAACAATGATGAACTTACAGGCGAGCCTCTTCTGGGGAGTGTGGCGGCTATAAGTGTTGGTGTCGTAGATGGTGTGGCCTTACTGGATCTGTGCTATGAAGAGGACGTTTCGGCAAGTGTTGATATGAATATAGTATTAACGGGAGCTGGCGAGTATATAGAATTACAGGGTACTGCGGAAAAACAGACGTTCTCAGAGGAAGAGCTTGCTCTTATGATCGGACAGGCTAAGAAGGGCATAAGCGAATTAACCCGAATGCAAAATGAAGCATTGGGGAAATAGCACCTCAAAATATGTTGAAATTGAAGGAAATCGTAATTGGGACTTATAATAATAATAAAAAAACAGAGATCAGGAAGATTCTAAGCGGAATACCAGTAAGGTTGCTGGATTTGGATGATTTTGAGAATCCTCCTGATGTAATTGAAGATGGTGTTACCTTTGAAGATAATGCGACAAAGAAGGCGCTTGAACTGGCAGGGTTCTGTCAAATGTGTGTTATGGCGGATGATTCGGGCTTAGAAATTGATGCACTGGATAAACGTCCCGGTGTTTTATCATCCCGTTATTGCGGCGAAGATACCGGTTATGAGGAAAAGTGTTTAAGGTTGCTTGAAGAATTAAAAGGAGTTCCTTTTGAAAAGAGAACGGCCAGGTTTCGTTGTGCAATTGCCCTTGCGGAACCTGACAGGTTGCGATTTGTTGTAAGCGCAAGTTGTGAAGGCATTATAAGTAATGAACCTAAAGGGAACAATGGTTTTGGATATGATCCTATATTTTATGTGCCTGAACACGAACTCACTATGGCAGAATTAGGATCTGAGGTGAAGAACCGGATCAGTCACAGGGCATTAGCCCTGCGGCTTTTTAATGAAAGATTGAAAGAACTGACTTAGTAAGTACTGTACGCTTAAATGTACAGGTTTTATTTTTTTATAATTTAATTTATTTAGAAAAGGAGAAGTACATTGAGAAGCAAGGCAATAGTATGTTTTTTATTTTCAGGTCTGATTTTCTGTTTAAGTCTTTCAAGCTTATTGGCCGATGAAATCTACACTGATGAGATATATGCTGAGAAGTGTGCATTATGCCATGGTGAAGATGGCAAAGGAACACCGACGGGCATTGACTTTGGAGCTAAAGATTTCACTGATGCAGCGTGGCAGGCAACACGTACTGATGACGACTTCGTAAACTCAATCACAAATGGTAACCCTGATAACTCTAACTACTTACCATTTGGGGATATGTTGTCAGAAGAAGAGATTAAGGCAATGGTCCCTTGTGTCAGGGCATTCGCTCAGTAAACCATTTTAAGTGTTTCGCACAGGGTTTAGTACCCTGTGCGAAAACAAACAGTAGTTATCCGGTTTTATTTTCCCCCATGCTTCCGCCTGGGAGTCCTGCCGGGCAAATAACCGTTAACAGGAGGCAATAGAGGTTTCATTTGAATATCAAGCAGATACGTAACTTTTGTATAATAGCTCATATCGATCATGGCAAGTCTACGCTTGCCGACTGCCTGCTTAAAAAGGCAAAGGCGGTTAATCCCAGGAAATTCCGTGACCAAATGTTAGACAGCATGGATCTTGAAAGAGAGCGGGGCATTACAATAAAGGCCAGCGCCGTTTCCCTGGATTATGTTAAGGATGGAGTGACTTACTCTTTGAATCTAATAGATACCCCTGGACATGTTGATTTTAGTTATGAAGTGTCGCGGAGTCTCAGTGCCTGTGAGGGAGCCTTGCTTCTGGTTGATGCGGCACAGGGAATAGAGGCGCAAACATTAACCAACATGTATATGGCAATGGAGAAAGATCTCGAGATTATACCGGTTCTCAGCAAGGTAGATATTAAGTCTGCCAGACAGGAAGAGGTAAGTGAAGAGATAGTTCACATTCTTGGGGTAAAGGACGAAGATGTTCTGAGTGTGAGTGCAAAAACCGGCCAGGGAATAGAAGGTATCTTTGACGCTATAATAACAAAAATGCCGTTTCCTGAAGGTAAAGCTAAGGTTCCGTTACGGGCTTTGATATTTGATTCAGTTTATGATGACTACCGTGGTGTGATTGTCTATATAAGGATTTTTGATGGTTCAGTCAAGGTCGGTGATAGTATTTTCATGATGAAAACAGGCCTGAAGTTTGAGGTTACTGAGTTGGGAGTGTTCAGGCCTGAGATGACCCGGGTTGACAAATTAAGTGCTGGAAGTGTTGGTTATTGTACTGCCAGTATCAAATCTATACATGATGTCCACATAGGTGATACGATAACGCTATCGAAAAGGAAATCTGAGGTTGCTTTACAAGGGTATCGCAAGCCTCTCCCTATGGTCTTCTGTGGCCTCTATCCTACGGATAACAAAGGCTTCATGCCATTGAGAGATGCGATTGAAAGATTGTGGATAAATGATTCCTCGTTTTCATTCGAGGCAGAAACATCTCAAGCTCTTGGGTTTGGTTTCAGATGCGGTTTTCTCGGCCTTTTGCATATGGAAATTGTTCAGGAACGTTTAGAGAGAGAGAGTAAGGTTGGTATCGTGCAAACTGCTCCAACCGTGACATACGAAATATTAACTCACGATGGCAATGTGATAAATATTGACAATCCGGAGAAATTGCCTTCAGTGGACACAATAAAGGAATTTCGTGAACCGGTAGTTGAAGCCAGGATTATCCTTCCATCAGAGTATATCGGGGCAATTATGCAATTGGTTGATGATAGAAGGGCTACATACAAAAGTACAGAATATTTGAGTGATAAGCGTGCCATACTTTCGTATGAGATTCCCCTTGGAGAGATTATCTTTGATTTCTATGATAAATTAAAATCCATGACGAGGGGGTTTGGTACGCTGGACTATGAGTTTATTGGATACAAGCCTGAGAACCTTGTGAAATTGGATATATTGGTTGCAGGAAAGAAAGTAGATGCTCTTTCATGTATCGTTCATCGAAAGAAGGCTGAGGCAAAGGGTAGAAAGCTGGTACAGAATTTAAAGAAAGACATTTCCCGGCATATGTTTGAGATTCCACTCCAGGCAGCTATTGGGGGCAGAGTTATTGCAAGAGAAACAATACGTCAAATGTCAAAGAATGTCACGGCGAAATGTTATGGAGGTGATGTGACCAGAAAACGAAAGCTTCTTGAAAAACAGAAAGAGGGAAAAAAGAGAATGAAGAATGTCGGAAGTGTTGAGATTCCACAAAGTGCATTTTTATCAGTATTGTCAACAGATAAATAAAGAATATGAGTAAAGCAGACCGAAAAGATATTTATGAAAAAAAGAAAGGCAAAAAGAAAAAGGGGTTTTTTCGTGAAAATATCGAATCGATTCTTATTGCTGTAGCGTTGGCTTTTATATTGAGGATTTTTGTGGTGGAGGCATTTAAAATTCCTACAGGATCAATGGCGCCAACACTGTTGGGACAACACAAGTCTGTTAAGTGCCCTAACTGTGCATGGAAGTTCGAAACCAATTACAGCTTAAATCATGTGAAATGCTCGAATTGTTTCTATAAGATACGCATATCTGATCACAGAAGAAGGGGAGGAAACAGGATTCTCGTAAATAAGTTTATTTACGATTTTGGCAAACCAAAAAGATGGGATGTTGCAGTATTTAAATACCCATTTAATGAAGTTACATGCATGTCATGCGGCTTTTCCTCAAGCCAATCAATGTTGTGTGAGAAATGCACTAATACCGTGAAGAAGGAAAATTACTTCAAGGCTAAGATTAATAGTATAAAAGGCTCTTTTGGTGTTGGCCAATACCACAAGGTAGTATGCGAGTCATGTGATGAAGTAGATGCTATTCTTTGTAATTCCTGTGGTTCTGCAAATGTTCATGTTGTTCGCAAGAATTATATAAAACGCTTGATTGGCCTGCCGGACGAAAAACTTCAGATTCTGAATGGTGACATTTATATTGACGACAAAATAGAGAGAAAGCCGGAAAAGGTTCAGGAGGCACTTTGGGTGCAGGTTTTTAATAGTAATTATCCGCCAAAACAGGATATAGTTCAGAATTGGGAGATGAAAGATGAATTTTGGGATGTCAGTGCAAAGCAGTTACAACTACAAATACCAGAGGGAACAGAACAGAAATCGTATATATCGTTTAAAAGAAAGATTACAGATTTCACTGTTTACAACAACGAGATTACTAATGCAATAAATGGTGATATTATGATAAAATTTGATGTTTCGGTTTCTGGAAACAATGGAGGTGTTTCTGTTATACTGCAGGAGAATGAAAATGAAATTGAGGCCTTTGTCAGTACCGGAGCAGGAAAGAGAAAATCGTATTTAAAAGTATCAGGTTCGATTGTTAAAAGTGATGCTGAAGTCTTTATAGAGCCCGGAAAAGAATATAATATAAGATTTACAAATGTTGATAATAAAATAATCATGAAACTTAATGATTCCGTCGTTTTCTCTCATACATATGATACTGATTTATCATCGCTTAAGGATTATACTAAATTCAGTGAGTTGAAGCTTGGTGGGGAGAATACAGATGCACTATTTAAGAATATCTCAATCTTTCGAGATGTTTACTATACAGATGCCGGAGAATGGGGAACACGTAAAGAGATTGAGATAGGTAATAATGAATATTTCTTTCTTGGTGATAATAGTAGAAATAGTAACGATAGCAGGTTCTGGAAAATAGTTCCTGAGAGTAATATGGTGGGGAAGGCTTTTATGGTATTCTGGCCACTAGGTACAATTAAAATTGTCAGATAGTGCACTATAGGGTTGAAAGATGAAATTAATACAGGCTGTTGAAATAACTAAGAATTATGGTAAGAAAGCCGCTGTAAACCGTGTCAATTTCGAGGTGCATTCCGGGGAGATTGCAGGTCTTCTTGGACAAAATGGCGCTGGGAAAAGTACGGCATTTTCAATGGTGATCGGTATGATTAAGCCGGACCATGGGAAAGTTTTTTTTCGTGGTGAAGATATTACAGAGATGCCAATATACATGCGTGCAAGGCTGGGAATGGGATACCTTTCTCAGGAACCGTCAATATTTCAACGTTTAACTGTTGAAGAAAATGTTTTAGCAGTGCTAGAGACAATTAAATTTAATTATAGAGAAAGAATTAAAAAGCTGAACCAGGTTTTAGGGGAATTAGGGCTAACACATTTATCAAAGAAAATGGCGTTTACACTCTCTGGCGGTGAAAGGAGGCGACTTGAGATTGCAAGAGCAATGGCAACATCACCATCTCTAATTCTTCTGGATGAGCCATTTTCATTTATTGATCCAATAGCTGTTGCAGAGATTCAGGACATAGTCATAAGCCTGAAAGAAACCGGTATTGGGATATTATTGACAGACCATAATGTGAGGGAAGCATTAAGCATTACTGATCATTCTTATATTATGAGTGCCGGAAATATTATAACTAGTGGGACGACAGAGAAGTTACTTGATGATCCACTGGCAAGAAAATCATATTTCGGAGAAAAGTTTCTAAGTAGCGATATAAGAGCCAAAAGTTCCTTTAATACCTACGAAGGCAATGGGAATAAAGGGGGCATTACAGATGAGAAAAAAGAAAGCCAGGATAAAAGTTTAAACAAATCTTGAGATATTATAATGGCAGGCGACATTGGTAAGATAATTATTTTCATTGGCCTCTTGCTGGTTGCAATAGGACTTGTTTGCATGGCGGGAAACAAGTTGCCATTCATTGGCAAACTACCCGGAGACATAGCAATTGAGAGGAAAAATTACAGTTTCTATTTCCCCGTTACAACATGTATTGTTATCAGTATCGTATTGTCTTTTATTTTTTGGCTTTTTAATAAAAGATAAATATATCTACAAGAGTTACAGCCATCAAAATCATACTTATAATGCCATTAACTGTAAAGAAAGCCAGGCTTATCTTAGACAGATCATGTGGTTTTATCAACGAATGTTCGTAAATCAGCATTATACCAACAAAACAAACTCCTCCAAAATAAACAAAATTGAGTTTCGCAAAGTACATAAAAATAAATAATACGATTACCATAAGAAAATGCAGTACTGAAGATAGTATTAGAGAGTTCTTAATGCCCAATTTTCTTGGGATAGAATGCAGTCCTGACTTTATGTCATGTTGTAAATCCTGACATGCATAAATAATATCGAACCCCGCAGTCCATAGTAGTACGGCAAGTGCCAGTATAAAGGGGGCAATTGCAACTTCTCCCGTTATACCTATCCAGGCGCCTATTGGAGACAAAGCAAGTGATAATCCCAGAACAAGATGTGACAAATTGGTAAATCTTTTGGTGTATGAGTATCCAAAAATTATCAGAAGGGCTAACGGAGATATGAACAAACACAGGCGATTTAACATTCCAGCAAAAACAATAAACAAAAGTGAGCAGGAGATTGTAAAAAACCAGAGATTTGTCTTTCCTATCAGGCCCTGGAGCTGAATTCGATAGGAGGTTCTGGGATTGTGAATATCATATCTGGCATCCGCAAGCCTGTTAAAAGTCATTGCACAACTGCGCGCCATTACCAGTGCACCTATTATTAATAAAAGTTGTCTTATACAAGGCAAACCATCTGCAGCAATGAAGGCACTCATTACGGCGAATGGTAAAGAAAAAATAGTATGTGAAAATTTTATTAGCTTAAGGATGGAAAAAAACCTTGTGTGAATGTTTTGTTCAGATTGTATTGTGTTCACGGTATCATTTTGCTGCCAGTAGCAAAGTTTTGTATATTGCATTAATAAGATAGCTGATCAAAAACGTAATCTTGCCTATAATAGCATTTGTAGAAGTATTTACAATTTCTTTTGTTTCTTGTATTCTTTCTCTAGTTGAACACTTGAGAATAGTGTGACAGTTAAGAAGAGGAAAATCGCTAAATAAGAAAAATATACGTTGTGCCCTCCAAATTATTTGTTTTAACTGTTTTAATTACTTGACTTCCGCTTGTTTGTTATATAAAATCGCAGTGCTTCTTAAAAAAATATCTAGTGCTGCAATTATGCGTAAGTTTTTCGCTTTTTCTGAAACAGTTATTACGACGGTTATAATATTGAAGCATAAAAGGTGGTACTTGCCTAAGTTGTGTCGTAGATTAGTTTTACATGAATGAAGATTGAGTAAGGAAACTCCTCTTACTATTAATAGGGGACAGTCTTTTAATTGTGTTTTAACTGGTTATTAAATGATTCCATTAAGATGAAAAGATTTAAATCCTGTATGTTGGTATATTGATTAAATTTTTGTCTTGAATGTTTATTATAAAAAAGGGAGCTTTATATAACATTTTGGGTAGGTTAAAAGAATTCTAGTGTAAGGCTAACCCGTATATACCAATTAATATGGTTTATTTTTCTTAAAAGC
>CAJXKT010000048.1 GCA_913055705.1 uncultured bacterium | reverse complement strand
TAAACCCTTCAGACATTTTGACAGAAATTCTCGCTCTACGAATTGCCCTTTCGAAGAGTTTCATTAAGTTAAGATGAGAGATAAATCTCAAGCTCCCTTGTTTTATAAATTTAACTTGAATCCTCAAGATATCAGCAAAAAAATCTATTTATTAAATATTTATCAACCTCTTAAGCTTATTAGACTTAGAGTAATTTTAGTAATAATCTTCTAATCTGTCAACTCTATTTTCAATTTTGACCTGAATTGAGAGATTATTGTTGTGAAATACTTACAAAGAAGATGAAAAGATGCAAGATTATAGAAGTCAAACTATGCGGAATGATAAATCAACTTTGGTCTTAATATATTAATTCGGGTATGATTTCACGCGCAATATTCCGGAGATACTCTGTAGTTTCTGCGGGATCGTTGTATGAACAAACAGTTTCTGCTACTTCCTTTGCTCTTTCGTATGTTACGGATCTAATAATCTTCTTTACTTCCGGTATTATCATGGCAGGGGCAACACTGAATTCCCTTAAGCCCAATCCTAACAATAGGATAGTGTATTCAATCTCGCCACCCATTTCACCGCATATTCCAATTTTTATGTTATTTTCCTCAGCAGCCTTTATGATCATTTTTAACAATCTTAAAATCGCAGGGTGGGCTGGAGAATACAGGTGGGCAACCTTGTCATTACTTCTGTCTACGGCTAGAGTGTATTGGATAAGGTCATTAGTACCTATACTAAAGAAATCAACTTCTTTCGCTAAGTCGTCTGCTACCATCGCGGCAGACGGAACTTCAATCATAATTCCAATTTCTATCTTTTCGTCAAAATCTATTCCTTCTTGATTCATCTCTTCCATTACTTCCTTGACAAAATCCTTTGCCTGTCGCAGTTCCTGCAGAGAGGAGATCATGGGAAATAGAATTTTTACATTACCGGCAGCAGAAGCCCTTAATATGGCTCTGAGCTGAGATTTGAATATTTTTGGATTTTCCAAGCAATAACGTATGGAGCGGCAACCTAAAAAAGGATTAAGCTCTTTATTGTTATTCGCAGGGAAGAATTTGTCACCGCCTAAATCAAGGGTTCTGATAATTATCGGTTTTGTGCCCAACTCTTGTATCGATTGTGTATAAGCGTTAAAGTGGTCTTCCTCTGTTGGTATATCTTTGGAGCCAAGATACAGGAATTCCGTTCTGTATAGGCCTATCCCTGTCGCACCCTGACTTACGCTTGGACCTATATCACGGGGGAATTCGATATTACCCAAAATCGATACTTCCCTGCCATCTAAAGTTACGGCTGGCAGATCTTTAAATTCAGAAGAGAGTTTTTCTTCGAAGACGTAGAAGTCTTTCTCTATTGATTGATATTCTTTAATGGTTTTTTCGTCCGGCCTGACAATTACAACCCCGCGGTTACCGTCTATAATAACACGGTCTCCGCCAAATATGTCTACTGTGGCAGTGCCCAGTCCCACTACAGCTGGTATTCCCAGGGCCCTTGCTACTATCGCGGAATGAGAATTTCTGCTGCCAATATCAGTAACAAAACCTCTTACTTTTGTGGTGTCTAAAGACGCTATTTGAGAAGGGCTGAGATCATGCGCAACAACAATAACTTCTTCCGTAAGGTTTTTAAGTTCTTCTCTTTTTTCTCCCAGTAAATTTCTTAATAGCCTTTTCTCAATGTCATATATATCTCCGACTCTTGCAGAGAGATACGGATCATCAACATTTTCAAACTTTTTTATATATACACGCAAGACTAATGACACCGCATATTCGGCGCTGAGGTTGTTATCCTGTACCCTTTCGCTGAACTCCCGCATTAATTGCTTGTCTTGAAGCATTAATTTATGGGTTGCGAAGATAGAACCGATTTGTGAACCTAAATTCTTTGAAACACTTTCTTCCAGCTTCTCTATTTCTTTCCATGCGGATGATGTTGCTTCCTCCAGCCTGGATATTTCTTTGTCAATTTCGTCTTCTTTGATGAGGTGACGTGGTATTCGATAGCCTTCGCTTTCCAAAACGAACGCTTCTTTTATTACCACACCCGGTGCTACAGCAATCCCTTTTCTTGTCTCCATATTGTCCTCATTAAACCTGTCATTGACGAGGCCTTCTAATACATCTAAGGCTATTTCTTTGTCTTCGCCATCTGCAGTTATTAATATTTCTGTTCCTCTTTTTGCACCTAGCGTTAGAAGGTCAATAATACTCTTTCCGTTTACTTCTTCTTTTTCTTCTGTTCTGACAAAAATATCTGAGTTGAATTTATTAGCCATTTCCGCAAAACGTGTCGCAGGCCTTGCATGTAAACCATTTATATTTAATATCTTTACCCTGCGTTCTATAAGCATTGGTTAGTTTAGTTAATAAAAGATTTTTTCTATTAAGTCCTAGCCTCATCGACTTCCTTTAAGATATCAACCATTTCTGATTTATTAGACGCGTCTTTTATAAAATTGCGAAAATCCGGGTTCCTGATTACTGAGGAAATCTTTTCCAATGCAGCAAGATGTACATCCGCTGAATCACTTGGTGATAGTAACAGAAAAAACAGGTAAACCGGCTCACCGTCAAGTGCATCAAATTCTACCCCATTTTTTGAGCGTGCAAAAGCACCTGTTATTTTTTTGATACTCTGCTGTTTAGTATGAGGAACCGCAACTCCTTTACCTATTCCTGTGCTTCCCACTTTCTCTCTTTTTATGAGTGCTTCCATTATATCATCTACTTCATTTTCGCTAATCATGTCTAAATTCTTCAATACGTCTACCATTTCCCGTATGACCGATTTTTTATCGGTGGATTGTAAATCGTCTATTACGGCGTTCTCCCCTATAATATCCATTATCTTCATTGGCAATCTTTATTAAAAAATTAATTGAAATAAATAAAACTTGATTGTGAAAATATAATATTTAGATGAAATGTTACTACCTGGGAATCTGCATGAGTTGATGTTGTGTCTTACTCTTCCGTTTCCTCCATTGTTATCTCACCCTTTTTATTTCTTCTGGGCTGTTTCAGTTTTTCTTTCTGTCGAACAATCTGTTTTTCCAGTTTGTCCATTACAAGGTCTATAGCGGCATACATATCAGAATTTGCTGTTTCAGCAACAAGTGTTGCCCTTGCTGCGGAACATACTGCTTCTACTATGTGATTTGTGCCTTCTATCTTTAAAGTAAATTGTATTTTGTTTATTTTATTGGAATATTTAGTAAGTTTTGAAGCTTTTTTGTTTACGTAGTTTTTAATTGCTTCTGTGGCGTCCAGATGTCTTGCATGAATAATAATTTCCAAATTTTGTTTCCTTTCCTTACTATAAAATATATTAGTAATATCGCCCTAAATATATGAAAAATCGTGAATTAATGATACTTTTTTTGCCTAATGTAGTCAAGCGATTAATGGCATTTTCTAATAGAAGAAGTTTTAAGATAATTTTGAAAGATCTGTTTACAGTCTTGATCTTGCAAGTGCCAGTAGATATACTTCTTTTGCGCCTGCATTTTTCAAATTCCTCGCACATTCTGAGGCAGTTATCCCCGTTGTTAAAACATCGTCTACCAGGAGTACATTCTTTTCAAGAAATATATCGGGGTTTTTAACCTTAAAGGCGTTATTAACGTTTTTCTGCCTCTGTAAACGCGAGAGCTGGGTTTGTGACAACGTATTTTTAACACGGCGCAGATTGTTTATAGAAATTGGCAAAGACAATTTCCAACATAGCTTTTTAGCCATCAGTTCCGATTGGTTAAAACCCCTTTCCTGCTTTTTCTTCCAATGAAGTGGTACCGGTACAACTACGTCTATTTTGGGAATTATGTCTTGCTGTAAGAGGCCTATTAATAAATCTCCTAAAGGCTTTGTAAGACATACATGTTTATGATACTTAAACTGATGGATTAGATTTTTAAGAGGTCCCTTATTATCTGAAACAAAGAAACTTTTTTCAAATCTTAAACTCGTATTTTCACATTCAGGACATCCTTTACTGGAAGAAGCTATACCCGGTCCTAATTCAAAACCACATTTCACGCAGCGTCTGGCTTCGCTTTCTTTTGTCTTTTCCAGGCAGTTCTCACATATATAAGTATTCTTCTCTTCATGAAGACTCTTGTCACAGGCAAAACAGTGTCGTGGGTACAGGATGTCTAATAATCCAGGGAATATATTGCGTATTGATGCTACTGCAAATACTTTATTTACTTGATGCAAATTGAACATGATTTTATAATACTTGAAGTTTTGTTTTTTCAAACAAAATTTTATTATAAACATGCAGAATAATTACAGAACGTTTGCAAGAAGCTGTCTTTTTATTGCGGTAATCTTTTGTCTGTTTCTCGGCTGTTCACGTAGAAATGACGACCACTACAACAGCCTTGGAGTTAATTACCTTAATAATGGCCAGCATAACTATGCAATTGGCGCTCTTAAAAAGGCTGTTAAACTTAACCCATCCAATGTAGAAGCCCATTTTAATCTGGGCCGTGCATATAAAAGAGGAGGTATGGATGAAAGGGCGAGGTCTGAATTTTCCATTTCTACCAGACTCAATCCTGAAATATTCAATGAATGTGTTAAAAAATACAGTGAGAAAATCGACTACGAACTTACGAAAACGCAAAATTACAGTGAACTAGGAAGCGCTTATGCTGAAAAAGGGATGATTAACGATGCTATTGGCGCATACAGGAGGTTGATAGAAATGGAGCCGGAGAATGCTCGTGCACATTACAGCCTCGGTACGTTGTATTCAAAGAAGAGGATGTACAATGAAGCCGCGGATGAGTTCTGGATGGCAGTAGAGATTGACCCTGATATGTCAGAGGCCCATTATAATCTTGGCCTGGCTTATTACAGGCAGGATATGTTTGAAAAGGCCATACCAGAATACCAGGCCGCACTGAAGCTGCTTCCTGAAACTCAGACAAAGAAGAGGTCCGGTGTGCACTACAAACTTGGGATGGCTTATGAAGGCAGTAAAATGTTCAAGGATGCAATAAGCGAATTAAATAAAGCGGTTGAGTTAATGCCCAAAGATTCACGGATTCGCCATCAACTTAGTGTGGTATACAAAAAAGCCGGTCTACACAAAAAGGCAGAGAGGGAATCAAAATTATACGAAAAATTGAAGAAAAAAAGTAGTAAACCACATGGGGTAAGGTAGGTATTGATTTACGAATTACGATTTAATCACACAGAAACAGAATTTTTTAACAATCCGTGCCCGCTTGGATGAATCCCTGCCCGACATATTGGCAGGAGGGCGTTCGGACGGGTAATTCAGTGAAAAACCTGTGATAAAAGGTGAATTATTTTTTTTCTTTCTCTTTCATCATCCGATACTCCATGCTCGACATTCGCTTTTTTCCCGTTTCTATCACAAAGTCTACTTCTCTTTTTAACAGGTCAATTTTTGTGATCTTGACTTTGACTACATCTCCAAAGCCGTAAACTTTGCCTCTCCTGTCCCCGACCAGGGAAAGCTTTTTCTTGTCGAGTTTATAGAAATCATCCGTGAGTGTCCGGATGTGGACAAGGCCGTCTAGTTGGAATTCATCTATTTGTACGAAAAGTCCATATTCCTGAATGCCGGTAATAACACCCTCCATCACCCTGTCGGCATGTTCTTCGAGATGTCTGAGCAACTTGAGTTTTATTATTTCCCGTTCAGCCTCCTCTGCCCTCTTTTCGGTAGCCGAACAGTGGCTTGCCCAACCTGTAATCATCTCATTCCACGTGGCCTTAGCCCTCTTAGACTTTAGTTGACCCTGGAAGAACAGGTCTAAAAGCCTGTGCACGATCAGGTCTGGATAACGGCGTATTGGGGACGTAAAGTGTGCATAGTGTTCCAGCCCGAGAGCAAAATGAGATTCCTCTGTAGTAGAATACTCGGCCTTTCTCAGAGACCTGAGCAGCATCAGATTTATTATGTAACTTTCAGGATGATCAGATATTTCATCAAGGAATGCCTGTAGTCGTTTTTTGTCAAATGGGTTTATTTTCCTGTTCTTACAATTGAAAATAAATTCTGCAAAATCAAGCATCTCATCTTCATCGGGTTCAGGGTGACTGCGATTTATTGACGGCAAGCTGTTCTGGTGCATGAAAGTTGCTACGGCCTGGTTTGCCGCAATCATAAACTCTTCGATAATTATATGTGAAATATCTCTTTTGACCTTCTCTATTGTGTCGATCTTGCCGTCTTCGCCAACCCTTATATTAATCTCGGGCAGGTTCAGTTCAAGCGCACCTTCTTCCATACGTTTTTTATATAGCAACTTTGCAAGTGTGCTTGCCTCAAACAGCAGGTTTGTTACAGGGCTTGTGTCCTTTTCGTCATTTTCCATTAATACCTTTGTAGCATTATGGTAGGTTAATCTTTTCTTCACATTTATAACTGAATGCTTGATCTCGGAACGTAATAACCTGCCATCAGGTGAATATGTAAAGAAAACTCCTTTTGTCAGTCTGTCTTCTCCCTCTTTAAGGCTGCAAATGCCATTTGATAATACTTCCGGGAGCATGGGTATGACAGTGCCGGGGAGGTACACACTAGTGCCTCTCTTTCGCGCTTCCACGTCTACGGCAGCATCCTGCTCAACATAATAAGAGACGTCAGCTACGTGGACACCAAGGAGCCAGTTTCCCTTTTTGTCTTTCGTCAAAGAGATTGCGTCATCAAAGTCCTTTGCATCTTCAGGGTCTATTGTAATTATCAATTCGTCTCGAAGGTCTAATCTTGTGCTGATTTCATCAGGACTGATAGACAGGGGTAAATCCTGTGTTTCAGCAAGAATATTTTTATCAAATTTAAAGGGGAGTTTAAACTGATGTATGATAGACTTAATATCAACGGCGGGTTCGCCGTCTCTTCCTAACACTTCTATTATGCTTCCCTCTGCATTGAGGTGTCGGGTCGGCCACTGGTCGATCTTGACGACAACTTTATCGCCGTGTTCTGACTCTTTAGTGTCTTCCATTGAGACATAAATGTCTCTGGGCAATTTTGAATTATCTGGTGCTATGTAGTTGAAGTGCCTGCTTTTTTTGAGTGTGCCAACGACAGTTTCGTTTTCACGGTGTAAGACATCTATTATCCGTCCCACATTTCTTTCCCTTTCCCTTTTTTTTCTTCTTCCCTTTTTCTTCTTTTTCGTAGAAGGCAGCCTGACTACGACTATATCACCGTGCATGGCACTCCACATACCTTCTGCATCTACATAAATATCATCAGATATACCGTCCTTTACAGGCACTACGAATCCAAAACCTCTTTGATTGGCGTCAAGTTTGCCTACCAATAAGTTGGCTTTTCCTGGGTTTGCATATTGTTCCTTTTTAATCCGGACAATTTCTCCTTTTAGTTCAAGTTCTCTTAAGAGGGTATGAAATTGTTTAGATTCTGAATCATCTATCTTGAAGTGTTCGGCAAGCTCTGATGCGTTTATGGGGCTGTATTTTCTGCCGCATATTAACTTTATAATTTTTCCTGCATCAATCATTCTTGAACTAATCCTTGATAAAAAGAAATTTGGGAATATAATTTATTATGTTATTAAATGCGAATTCTCTAATTTTTCACGAAAGGAAAGTATGGAAGAGACTTTAGAAATAGCTTCAAAATTAGGCGCATCCATAGCGAGTTATAATGGATATAAGATGTTCAGGGAAGCTGAAGAACAGCTAAAAAAAGATAGTGTGGCAAAGGAAATTTCAGAGAAACTGGAGAAACAGAGTAAAAAGATTTATGAATTAGAAAAAAATAAGAAGCCCGTAGAGGTTGAGGATAAAAGGGAGCTTCAACAATTAAAAGAACAAGTGGCATCTAACCAATCAATACAGAAATTTCTAAAAGCGCAAACAGATTATGTCGGATTTATGAAAAAGATTAATGAGCGTATAGAGGCGGAATTAACACCTAAAGACAGCTGAATATTCTCAGTAATTACTTTCATGAGATTTTTTGAATAATCTCCTGTCGAACATTTTATTATATCCTGTCCAATTATTGCTGGTATCCTTGTCGTTTGTGATTGCCTTGTTAAATGCATGTATTTTTGCATCGATATTGTCCAGGTAATGGAGTGCAAGGGCCTCTACTGTCATTGGGAGTTTTGGAGATCCCCATTCATATTCTCCATGGTGGCTCAAAATCAGGTGTCTTAACAGATCTAACAGAGTTTTTGGGAAACCGTCTATTTGTTTCGCTTTTTCCTCAACCATAAGCACGCCTGATATCAGATGTCCTATGAGTTGTCCTTCGTCTGAATATTGGAAGTTCTTTTCATAACAAAGTTCACTTATCTTGCCAATATCGTGTAGTATTATCCCGCAGATTAACAAATCCTTATTTAAATCCGGATAGAGTGGCGCGATTTTTTCTCCCAGTTTTGCAACTGATAAAGTGTGCTCTAACACACCTCCCAGAAAAGCATGGTGGTATTGTACGGCCGCCGGCGCTGAACAGAAATCCCTGCAAAAATCTTTGTCGCTGAAGAAAAGGTTGAGAAGTTTTAGCAAATAAGGCTGTTTGATAGAAGCGGCAATCTGTTTTAATTCAGAAAACATTTCGTTTACGTCTTTCTCGGTACTCGGCAGGTAATCCTCAAGTTTGATATCTTCCTGATTTGTTTTTGAAATGCTTTTCATGATTAATTGTATTTTATTCTGGTAAATCTCCGTCCTGCCTTTAACCTTCAAAAAAGTATCATTGCCGAGAGATTCAAAGAATGGTTTGCCGGCATCCCACATCCTTGCATCAATAGTTCCCGTGCGATCAGACAGCTGTGCCTGGATATATAAACTCCCGTTCTTTGTTGTCCTCAATTCTTTGTTTTGCACTAAAAATATATCGTCAATAGTAGTGCCGCCGTTAAGCTGTGATATAAACTTTCTTGGCATTTTACACCTCCGGTAAACTCATTGAGATGAGGATAATAGGTCTTATTTTTTGTAAAGATAACTTGCAGATTTGCTATGTTGAAAGTGTTGATAGTTATGTTCTTATCAATTATGCGATTTTACGTGTCTGCTTTTTTAAAGTCAAGACGCAATATATAGTTCTTGAAAAAATGTTTGCAGGTTGACATTTTTAGTTATGGTGTTTATAAATTAACAGCAGTAAGGATACAATTAATTATGTTAAAGGAAAAATTAAAAACAAAAAAGGCGAAGATTGGCATAATAGGACTTGGTTATGTGGGGCTGCCTCTTGCAGTAGAATTTGCAAGGCAAGGGTATAGTGTAGTGGGTATTGACAATGATCCCAAGAGAGTACGGCAGATTAATAAGGGGAAATCCTATATTACTGATGTTAAGGGAAGCATTGTCAGTAATCTTGTCAAGAACCGGAAGCTAAGGGCTACTACCAATTTCAGTGTTATTAAGAGTCTGGATTCACTAAGTATTTGTGTTCCAACTCCCTTGACAAAAACCAAAGACCCAGATATTTCGTTTATAATGTCTGCTACAGACGCAGTTAAAAAATACATTAGTAAAGGACAATTAATAATTTTAGAAAGCACATCTTATCCTGGAACAACAGAGGAGATAATTAAGCCTAAACTTGAAGAAAGCGGATTGAAAGCAGGTAAAGATTTCTTTTTAGCCTTTTCACCTGAACGTATAGATCCGGGTAACAAGCTGTATAACACAAGGAATATTCCAAAGGTAGTAGGCGGTATAACAAAGAAATGTACAAGCTTGGCAAGTCTTTTATACAGCCAGATTATGGATACAGTAATACCTGTTTCGTCGACAAAAGTAGCGGAAATGGTTAAAATATTAGAGAATACTTTCAGAAGTGTTAATATCGCACTTGTTAATGAAACAGCTCAGATGTGTGAACGTTTAGGTATAGATGTCTGGGAAGTTATTGAAGTTGCCGGGACCAAACCTTTTGGCTATATGGCTTTTTATCCCGGCCCTGGTTTAGGGGGGCACTGTATTCCTGTAGATCCACTTTTTCTTTCGTGGGTTGCCAAAAAGACTGGTTTTGAATCAAGATTCATAAACCTCGCTGATCAAGTTAATAGTAATATGCCGCAGTTTGTGGTTAATAGGGTAGCGGATGCGTTGAATAGTCATAAAAAGAGTATTAGTGGTTCACGTATACATGTCTTCGGTGTTGCTTACAAGAAAGATGTATCAGATTCAAGGGAATCACCTGCCTTTGACATATTAAGCATACTTAATTCAAAAGGGGCAATAATGAGTTATACAGATCCATACATCAAAGATATCGAATTTGATGGTATTTTACTCAAAACCAAAAAACCTTCTAATAGCTTTCTTGAGAAAATAGACTGTTCCATCATTGTAACTGATCATAGCGTTTTTGATTATAATACAATTGTTAAGAAATCTAAACTAATCGTTGACACAAGAAACGCTTTGAAAGGATTTAAGGGTAAAAACATTTTTCGTTTATAAAACTTCCTATGAGTAACAGGGTATTAAGTGTGTGAAGGTTAAAGAACCTATACAAAAAGGAGGCATTTATAATCTAATTATAAAACTTTCCAAAGATAAGGAAATCAAGATAGGCCGGCTTGGTACATTTATTTTTCCCAGGGGTTTTTATGTTTACACGGGAAGTGCCCAAAATGGCCTTGAAAAAAGGATAAATAGACACCTTTCAAAGATTAAGAAATTTCACTGGCATATTGATTACCTTCTGTCCTGTGCAAAGATTATAGAGATACTCAGGTATATTGGGAACAGGAAGGATGAATGTAAATTAAATCGCGTGATAGGCAAAGTCGCTGGCGCAACCGCAATTGTGAAAAAGTTTGGTTCTTCAGACTGCAATTGTATAACACATCTTTATTACTTTAAGAATATCCCAACGCATTTTCACGGAAATTTTATTGAATACACACCTGTTTTAATCGAATAGTTTCCATTGTTACAAAAGCCTTGAATATAACAGGTGTTTTTGATACCATTTTTCGTCATTATATCGAAGAAATAGGTGAAGTAGTCTTCAAAAGGGCTTAGATGAAGAAGATTATTCGGGTGTTATATACTATATATGCGTGGATTATAAATGTTTCGCTTTGGTCTATAGGTTATCTGGTTTCGCTTATTTCTACAATCGGTGTTGCGGATAAGGAAAATACGTATAATGCTATAGAACGTAAGTTTACAAGGATTTCCTTCAGGCTTTTGGGGATAAACTTAGATGTAAAAGGCCTGGAAAATATTCCGGACAGCGAACCGGTAATATTTGTTTTGAATCATCAGAGTTTTATAGATGTAAAACTTTCAATAGCCGCTATACCCAGAAATTTCAGCTTTATTTCCAAGGACATTCTTTTCAAAATACCAGTACTTGGAAAATACATGAAGACTTCAGGCCATATTGGTATTCGTAGAAGTGACGAAAGAAATGCTTATGGAACCTTGAATGAAGTAATCAAGAAGCTTGATAGCGGTAAATCAATAATCTTCTTTCCTGAAGGCACAAGAAGTGAAAATGGAGAGCTCGGACGTTTTAAGAGGGGTATTTCAATGGTTATCCTGAAATCAGGCAGGAAGGTAATTCCGACGGCTATTATAGGGAGTAGAGGATATCTGCCTAAAAGCAGTATTCTCAGCAATCCTGAACACAGGGACATCGGTTTTAGATTTGGTAAGCCGCTTGAATTCCCGAAGGTAGAGAATGAAGACAGGGCGCTGTCAAAAGATGTCGTGGCAAGAGTAAGAACTGAAGTCTCGAAACTACTATATAATTGAAATAAATGAGTACTCAACAAATAGCATTATTTATTGCAGCTGGTGTTGCTATATGGGTTTATATGGATGCAAAAAAGAATAACTATAGTACGTCTGCATCCATAGGCTGGATGCTGGGCGTATTTATGCTTATGATAATATTTTTACCATTTTATTTAGTAATGAAAGCGAAGCGTGCAAAACGTCCTGCAATATCAACATCCTGTGAGCATTGTAGCAAGCCATATTTTGGCAATCCAAACTATTGCCCGCACTGTGGACATTTGGTTCGTAAAGTATAGTGCATAAGGGTTTATGAAAGAAAGAATAACAGAAGAGTTAAAGGGTGCAATGAAGTCCAAGGATAAGCTGAAAACGTCTGTATTAAGGATGTTATTGGCGGATATCATAAATGTTGAAAAATCTGGTAAAGATTTTAAATCTATAGACGTTGTAAGAGGATATGCAAAGAAGTTGAAGAAGGCTATTGAAGAATACGAACGTTTGCAAATTCAAAACGAGATAGATTCCTGCAATGCAGAACTGAAGATAGTTGAAGAATTTCTGCCAAAGCAGATGTCAGACGAAGAGCTTGAAAAGGTCGTGACAGAAATAATAGAATCTGAAAAGCCCGGAGATATAGGATCAGCAATGAAGGTTGTTATGGGTAAGTATAAAGATGTTGCTGATGGCAAAAAGGTTCAGGCATTGGTAAAGAAAATATTTTCAAAATGAAAATACTGTTCCTGCCAAAAAGATCGTATGGCCAATCCGCAGTTTAGCTGGCCACAATCATAGCTGTTAAACTTCCATCCACGTCTTTTTCTGTTGGTATCCTTAGGAAAGTTTTTATTATAGAAATGCTTTTGGCTTCTCTGTTATTTCTGCGCGTTGTGATTTTTTTGTCAAAAAAAGTTATCTGAAGAAATTTTTATGCAAATTTTTTTTGTCAGATAATTCCTCAATTGTATTGCAGTTGTCAGCATCTTCTGTTAGCATTTAGTGGTAATGGTGGCTTAAGATATTAATTACATCTGTAAATATCATACCTGGTTCACTCTTCTTCCATGTTGCATATATCAATTCATCATTAAGAGCGGCTAAAGATGTTGGTCTCAATCCAATTTTCTTTCTGGCTTATGAGGTCAGGGAGGCCTCCTCTTGATAAGGCCATATGTGTCCTGCGTCTGAGCCCTCCCTGGTTAATTGCTCTAATTGAAACCTCCGGCTGCTAATAT
>CAJXKT010000047.1 GCA_913055705.1 uncultured bacterium | reverse complement strand
TGGTATCAGGGAGTCGATAAGATATATATCTGCTTCTATCTTTACAAGCCGGTGAGCCAGTGTGCTTCCTATGAAACCCAAGCCTCCGGTTATCAATATTTTTTTGTTTTTGAAATAATTTTCCATTTTATCTTTCAGCAACATTAATCATTGTATTTCCACCAGAAAAATACCTTTCCGGAAGATTTAATATAACTAATCACATAATAAATACCATGGAATTACTCTTTTACATGCCTTATGTAGGTATTATTCATACTTATTGAACTCTATCTATAACAAAGTACATAACCCCTAATATTAAATTTTGTCAAGTAAAAATCCAATTCTCAAATAGATAATTACTTTATGTTAATAAAAGGACTTACAATAAATAACTTGAATTTTTCTTAATCTGAATCATAATAATAAAAAGCAATATTTTCAATCAATTTACTTAAAGATAAATGAGGCCATATTCAGGTACGATAACGGAAGTTTCGGTTAAGAAAAGAATTTCTGTGGGTGATTTCCAGATCAGCGTGGAAGAAAGGGCTGCCATTAATGAAGTATTGGATGCTGGAAGGATTTCAGAATGGAAGAAAGTTAGTGAGTTTGAAAAACTATTTGCTGATTACATAAATACGAAACATTGCGTAGCTGTTAACTCCGGTACATCTGCCTTGATAGTAGGGCTGTCAGCATTAATATATGACTCTCGATTTCCAAAAATTAAAAAAGGTAGTAAGGTAATAACAACACCATTGACCTATGTTGCGACAATAAATGCTATTGTATTAACAGGCCTGGAGCCGGTTTTTATAGATGTTGATCCCTATAGTTTTTCAATATTACCTCAAAAGATAGAAGAACACCTGGAAAGCGTAAATGATCCGGAAAATTATTCTATTATATTACCCGTACATCTTATGGGTTATTCCTGTGATATGGATGAAATAAATAGAATTGCCAGGAAATATGATTTGGTTGTCCTTGAAGATTCTGCTCAGGCTCATGGTTCGCAATATAAAAGTCAGAGAACGGGGTCATTATCCTTAATTTCTGTTTTTTCCTTTTATATAGCACATAATATACAGGCAGGAGAGATGGGGGCAGTAATGACAGATGATGAAAAACTAAAAAACCTGATGAGAAGATTGAAGGCTAATGGGAGAGTATGTGACTGTTCTGTTTGTACGAGGCCAAATGGTTATTGTCCTTACTTTCCCCAAGATGAAGATTTTGATCCGCGTTTCGTTCATGATGTTATAGGTTATAATTTCAAAGTAATGGAGTTTGAGGCCGCACTGGGAGTAAGCCAATTGAGAAAAGCGGATCTTATATTTGTTAAAAGGCAAAATAATGTACGTTTTCTTAATGAACATTTAGATAAATATTCAGATGATTTGCAATTACCTGCATTCTCAGAAAACGTAAGCTATCTGGCTTATCCTATTGTAATAAAGGAACATAGCAAATTTACCAGAAAGTATTTACGGGAAGAGCTGGAGAAGAATGGTATTGAAAGCAGGCCTCTCTTTGGGTGTGTCCCCACTCAACAGCCGGCATATAATTATCTTAAGGAAGAATATGAGGGTAAAATACCAAATGCAGAATATGCCGGTAAGAATGCCTTTTACATTGGTTGTCATCAGTATCTTAACCATGATGACCTCGAATATGTAGTTTACATATTCGATAAGATATTATCTTAATAAATACACACCCAATATCTTCTTTAACCGTAGAATCAACAAACAATTTAATGCACTCTAATTATTGTTTTTCCATTTAATTTTGTGTCAAAGTCCAGTTTATCTATTGTTCTGCCTACCTGCAACGAAAAAGAAAATATAAAACCATAATTCTAGAAATTGTGAAGACATTCGAGCAGAGAATTTGAAAAATTATACTTATTCATGTTAGATAAAAATACCATATATGCAATTACTATTATAGCCGCAGGCTTCTTGGCAAGGCTGGTGAATATAACAAAGCCAATACTTGAGGTTGCAATGTGGAGGCAATGTGATACCGCGTCTATTGCCCGCAACTTTTATTACAACGGAATGAATATCTTTTATCCTCAGGTAATGCAAGGCGGTGCCACCGAGGGGTATATAGGAGGGACGGAGTTTCAGATATATCCGTTTACTGTTGCAATATTATACCAGATATTTGGTGTACACGAGTACTTGGGTAGATTAGTTTCTATACTTGCTTTCTGTGGAGGGGCATTTTTCTTATTCAGATTGTCAAGTAAATATGTAAGTAAAGCAAGCAGTTTGATTGCCTTGCTATTTTATACATTTAATCCTTATGTCTTCTTTTATTCAAGGTCCTTTCAGCCGGATTCCAGTATGTTGTTCTTTTCGATCGCGATGCTTTACTTCTTCTCAGAGTGGATAGACAAGGGGAAATGGTGGAGATTCGTTCTGATGACATTGTTTGCTACACTAGCATTCCTTACTAAACTTCCTACGGTTTGTCTGGGATTACCTCTGTTGTATCTCTGTTTAAGAAAGTACAAGATTAATTTCATAATACAGTGGAAGTTATGGCTTTTTGCTGCATTGAGCCTCACAGTTACTTTTCTTTGGTACAAATATTCCTACTATTTGGCAACCTTAAACGGTCTTACCTTTGAGAAGTTCCGACTTACCAGCTTTTCAACATTTTTGGACTCTTTTTTTTACAAGAGGGTGTTTTTTACTGCAGTATTTGAGAAAGTGCTGATATATGTTGGTCCCTTATTTCTCGTTTTGGGAATAATTATTACGATTAAGAAGAAGGAGTTAAGGTTTGTTCACTATTGGCTGCTTGCGATAATTATATTCTTCTTTATTGGGGCTTATAAAGTTATCGCTCATACATACTATACCATACCAATTGTAGCCCCTGCCTCAATATTGATCGGATATACCATTAGTAACTCGCTCAAATTGATTACCGCATACAGGATCGCTGGGGTAAAGAGAGTTGTTTTAATGGTACTGTATATAATGTTGATTACGTCTCTTCCCATTATCAGTTATCATAAGATAACGAGTAGATATAATGCCAAAAGGATGGCAAAGGATTATCCAATATACAAAGTAGGCAAGGTTGTGGATGAGATAATACCAAAGAACGACCTTGTTATAGGATGTTTGTGGGGCGGCCCTCAAATCCTGTACTATTCTAACAGAAGGGGCTGGACAATGGGCACATATGGTTGTTCAGTAAAGAGTATAGAAGACTTAAGGCGGAAGGGTGCGAATTATTTTGTTACAACGGCACAGGATGAGATTGATAGCAGCGTACTGGACTATCTAAAGAATAAGTACGAAACTATCCGATCAACCAATGAGTACCTTATTGTGAAGTTATAACATGCAAGAGAAGTTAGAACACGTAAATTGTGACTTGTGTAATAGTAATGAAACGACACTCTTGTTCACCAAGGATGATTACAAACATGTCAAATGCAATTCATGCGGATTAATCTATGTTAACCCCAGACTAAGGCATTCCAAAGATAATCTGGACAGTTTCTATGCGTCAGACGAAGATCCTGAAGGTTTAATAAAGAGTCTTCTTCGCAGGGCCTATTCTGCCAAGAGGCAAAAGATTTTCTGCGCAGAATTGAAGAAGATGGAAAGATACAGGGAGTTGAATAGAATCCTTGATATAGGGTGTTCATTCGGTGGATTCCTGTATGCAGCAAAGAATCTAGGCTGGGAAGCAAAAGGAATTGAAGCAGTTTACGACGTTGGCAAACATGGTAAAGAGCTGTATGACCTGGATATATTTTTTGGAACACTGGAAGAGGCACAACTTGAACCGGCTTCATTTGACGTAATCAGGCTGAATAATATTGTAGAGCACATACCACTTCCTTCTCAATTTCTCGCAGACGTAAGCAAATTACTCAGAAAAGGAGGTTTGTTAAGTGTTTCAACCCCTAATTTTGACAGTTACTCAGTCTCAATCTGTGGTAAAGAATGGATATACTTCGATGGTCAACATCATATCGTTTTATTCACACCGGCAACTTTAGAGAAAATCCTTGACAAAAATGGCTTTACGACCGTACTTTTAAGTACAAAAGGGTTTCATCTCAGAGTTAAAGATAATATTTCTCATGACCTCGCAAAAGAGACATTACTTAAACTATCAGAAAAAGCTATCTCTCAATTCGTACGTTTTACAAGAAAAGGCCATAGGCTGAAAATCTGGGCAGAGAAAAGATAAATGCCAACAGTAAGCGTAATAATACACACTTTTAATAACGAAAAGTTTATTGCAGAGACTATAGAATCGGTCCTCAAGCAGACATACAACGACTATGAGATTATTGTTGTCGATGACGGCTCAGAGGACGGTACACGTGATGTACTTCTTCCATATATGCAGGATATAAGGTATCATTACAAGGAAAATGGTGGAATTGCAAGTGCCAAGAATGCGGGTATAAGTTTATCTAGCGCCGAATTCATAGCGTTTCTTGACCATGATGATTTATGGGTTCCAGATAAACTCAAGATACAGATGGAACATTTTAACAGTAATCCACAGGTAGGATTGGTTTATGCTAAGTATACCAGTTTCAGGAATGATAAAGAACTGAGAACAAAACCTGAGAAAGGATACAGCGGTTGGATATTTAAAGAACTTCTTTCTAAAAGTTTTATCCAGACTTCAACCGTAGTGGTAAAAAGGGAATGCCTGAATGCCGTTGGCCCGTATGATGAATCTTTTACTCTCGGAGACGAATATGATATGTTCCTGAGAGTAGCGAAAAGATTCCAATGCGGTTTTGTTGATAAAGAGCTTACAAGGTACAGGATTCATGATAGAAATGCATCAAAAGACGATCTTCTTTTTGATAAGGAGAACCTGAGAGTTTTCAAAAAGGTTTACAACGGTTATACAGACCTTGATGAAAAAGAGAAAAAGATATTAAGGAAGAGAATTGCCATGTACAGCCTCAAGGTTGCCAAGGGTCTTTACAACCAGGGCCAGCTGGAAGAATCAAAGAAATATCAAAAAGAAGCTCTTGAATATTTGCCATTTTACAAACGATTTACAGGCGATCTAACATTCAAGACTTAATCACGTCTTCAGTATTATAACAATATATATCGCTCATGAAGATAGCTTTAAACATATATAAGTATTTGCCAGTAAAGGGGGGAGGGGAAGGGTACCTTGCGGAGCTTGCAAATAGGCTGGCAAAGAGAGGGCATGAAGTACACATATTTGCCAGCGAGTGGGAGAACAGCAATAGTCGATTGCACTACCATTCTATTCCGGTTATAAGATATCCTAAATTCCTTAAAGACGTTTCATTTGCCATAAACAGTTGGCGAAGGATGTCAGGCCAAGGTTTTGATATAGTACAGGTTGTCGGCAGGGCACTTGGGATGAATGTATTTAATCCACACTGCGGAGTGGAAAAGGCATGGCTGAGACAGGATATCCTGTCAGCAAGTCGTCCTTTTTTCCGATTTCTGAAATACATAACAAGGTTTTTCAGTCTCAGACAAAATTTTATTTTATGGTTGGACAGAAAACAGTATACGGATAAAGGTGTATCCAGGATTATTGCCATATCTGACATGATAAAGAACGATATTGTTAAATATCATGATATCGATCCACAAAAGATAAAAGTAGTTTACAATGGTGTAGACCTTCAGAGGTTTAATCCATCCAACAGAAACAAATACAGGAAGGTTGTAAGGGAAAGACTTTCTTTAAGTGAAGAGCTTGTAATCTTATATATAAGTAATAACTTCAGGCTAAAGGGCCTTCTCACACTGATAAAGGCATTGGGGGAACTTAAGAAATCACGTAATGATTTTAAGGCCTTAATAATAGGAAGGGGCAGAGATTCTTCATACCGTAAGATTGCAAAAAAACTTAATTGCCTGGAGAATCTGATGTTTCTGGGACATGTAAAAGATATTGAAACGTATTATGCGGCATCGGACATTTATGTGCATCCAACATTTTACGATTCATGCTCTTTGGTAGTTACTGAATCTCTGGCAAGTGGGCTGCCGGTGATTACTACAAGGTTTGATGGTGCAAGCGGAGTAATAGATAACGGAAAAGAGGGCTTTGTGATGGGGAACCCGATGGATTACGAGGCATTAGCGGAGAAGATAAACCTTTTCTTTGACGATGAATTCAGGGAAAAGGCATCCATTGCCGCACGGGAAAAAGCCGAAAAATATCCTGCTGAGAAAAACTGTGAAGAGATTATAGAAATATATAACGAAGTGGTGGCAGAATCTAATGAAGATACTATTCTTAGTTCAAGGTCTTGATGTGGCGGCAAGCAAGTACAGGGTACTTCAATATCTGCCATATCTCAAGGAGCATGGAATCGAGGCATCCGTCCAACGTTTTCCGAAAGGGTTCTTTAATAAGTTGAAAGTATTCAAGAGTGTAAACCAATACGATATTCTGTTTATTCAGCGAAAGAGATTCCCCGTTCTCTGGCTCAAGCTCATAAGGAAGAACGCGAGAAAAATAGTTTACGATTTTGATGACTCCGTAATGTACCGTAATTCCAAGTATGTCAGCCATGAATCAAAAACGCGGGTTAAAATGTTTAAAAATATGGTTAATGCTTCTGACCATGTTATAGCGGGAAATGAATATTTACAGAAGAATACCACACCGTATACGCAGGATGTGACAATTATACCATCTCCCATTGACATGACTTCTTATCCTCAAAAGAGATATACGGAGAAAAATGATAACATTACTCTTGGCTGGGTTGGCGCTCATGGAAGTATTCATTATTTGAAAAAAATGAAGCCTATATTTGAAGCTCTTGGCAAAAGGAATGGTAAATTAAGGCTCAAGATTATATGTGATACTTTTTTTGATTGTGAAAATATGGTTGTGGATAAAAAACAGTGGAATGAGAAGGACGAAGTTGCAGACATTCAGAGCTTTGATATTGGACTGATGCCGCTCATGGACGATCCGTGGTCGCATGGGAAGTGCGGGTTGAAGGTATTGCAGTGCCTTGCAACAGGGGTTCCGGTAGTCTGTAGTCCGGCAGGAATCAATAAGGAAATTGTTGAGAATGGTGTACATGGCTTCTGGGCAAATACACAGGAAGAATGGATAGAAAAACTGGAAACCCTCATAAATGACCATGATCTTCGGAAGAGAATGGGAAAGGAAGGACGAAAGAGAGTTATTGAACATTATTCACTTAAAGCAAATGCCCCAAGGATGTTAAAGATATTTCAGCAACTATCATCTTCTGCAAATTAATAATAAGATCAAATGGAACAGATAATTGAGGCAAAGAAAATACTCGTCAGAGCGCCCAATTGGGTTGGTGATGTTGTGATGGCAACTCCTGCATTCAGGTGTATCAGGGAGAACTTTTCTGATTCGCACATAACCTTGCTGATTAAGAAGAATTTAAGAGGCATTGTAGCTGGTTCTTCCTGGTTTAATGAGGTTATTGAATTTGAGCCCGGGATGAGAAAGAGTACAAGGGATTTCTTAAGCTTAACCTATAAGCTCAGGCAGGAAAGATTCGATCTGGGGTTTTTATTCCCTAATTCATTCAGTTCCGCTCTTATGGTGTGGCTGGGCGGAGTGAGCAGACGTATTGGATACATCCGCGACGCCCGTTCTCTCATATTGACAGATGGTATAGAGAGGCTGAGTGAAAACGGAAAATTTCTGCCAACCTATATGGGAGATTATTATCTAAAATTATGTACTCAACTTGGCTGTAAGATAGGCTCGAAGAAGTTAGAGTTGTTTATTTCCGGAGAATGTGAAGATAGTGCGAATGAGTTATTAGAAAAATATAATATTGATAAAAAACCCTTTATCCTGATAAGCCCGGGATCATCTTACGGTTCTGCAAAACTCTGGACTGCGGAGGGATTTGCCAGAACAGCAGATTTATTAAAAGAGTCTGTTGATTGTAATGTCGTTCTGACTTCCGGTCCTGGCGAAATAGATCTTGCTGATGAAATAGAGGGATTATCTAAAAAAGGCTTAATCAATCTTTCAAGGGCCCCAATCTCCCTTGATCTGTTTAAGGTAGTCGTAAAGCGGTGTATGCTCTTACTAACGCTGGATTCAGGGCCAAGACATTTTGCAGTAGCGCTTAATCGGCCCGTTGTCGTGCTGATGGGTTCTAATGACCCCAGATATGCAGAATCTGAATACGAGATTGGCAAAGTTATAAGGGAAGATGTTGATTGCTCACCATGCCAGCTCAAGACATGTCCTACAGACCACCGTTGCATGACCCGGATATCACCTGAAAAGGTCGTAGAGACATGTATCGAAGTCTTAAATTCAATAAAAGAACAAGACCAGGCTTCCATTAAATCACTTCATTAACATTTCTTAATCTTTTCTTCATCTAGTCTTAATGTTTACGGTTGAATAAAAATAGAATTATGTTTAAATTGTGCGTTTACAAAAACTCATATAATCTATGGAACTTGAGATATCTATAGTAATTCCTGTATTCAATGAGGATGAAAATATTTCTATACTTTCGTCTGCAATACATAGGGCAATGTCAGATACTGGATATTCCTACGAATGTATTTTTGTAGATGATGGAAGTATCGATGAGAGTTATAAAGAGATGAAGAATGTATGTGAAGAAAATGATAATTTCAGAATTGTCAGATTAAGAGAAAATTGCGGCCAAACTGCTGCACTGGATGCTGGTTTCAAGGCTTCAAGGGGAAAGTATATTGTAATGATGGATGCGGATTTACAAAACGATCCTTTTGATATTCCATTACTATTTGCAGAAATTGATGATTATGACATGGTATATGGTTGGCGCTCTGAGAGACAAGATCCGTTAATAAAGATTATATCTGCTAAAGTAGCAAATTGTGTCAGAAACAAATTAACCAGCGAAAATATAAAAGACACCGGTTGTTCTTTAAAAATGTTCCGCAGGGAATGTTTAGATAAGATAAAGTTGTATAACGGAATGCATCGTTTTCTCCCCACATTATTCAAAATAGAGGGATTCTCAGTTAAGGAGGCAAGGGTAAAACACAATCCCAGGATATACGGAAAGTCAAAATACAATATAAGAAACAGGATATTCAAATCTTTTTTGGACCTGTTAGCCGTTAGATGGATGAAAAAACGTAAACTTTATTATGAGGTGAGAGATGAATAGTCTTAATCTTTGGATATGTTTTGGCTTTGTAGGCCAGTTATTATTTGGTTCCAGGTTTCTTATTCAATGGTTAGCATCAGAAAGAAAGAAGGAGAGTATTATACCTTTGGCCTTCTGGTACCTGAGCATCGGCGGTAGTGCTATTTTACTTTCTTATGCTATCCATAGGAAGGATCCTGTCTTCATTCTTGGCCAATGTACAGGGCTCTTTATTTACTTTAGAAACCTTACCTTGATACATAAGAAAAAGAAAGTAGATGATTCTTAGGTCTTTTAATATCTAAAAGTAATATCATAATAAGAAGCAGACATTAAAAAATTATTACATGCCTTCTTTCTCCCCCCCCATTTGATATTACAGGCTACTTGTAAAAGAGATTAAATGAGCAAAAGTGTTGTAAATTATTTCTGGAGACACACTCACATCCAGGTTGCATTTCTGGTTGTTGTTACAGGGTTTCTGTTTATTTTCGACCTGGGTAACAGAGATCTCTGGGCACCTGATGAGCCTCGCTATGCCCAGGTAGCGTTGGAAATGTTAGAGGGTAAGAATTTTATTCTCCCTCGTTTAAATGGAGAGATATACCCTGACAAGCCGCCCTTGCTATTCTGGTTAATTGATCTTTTTTCCATGCCATTTAATAAGGTAACAGAATTTTCTTCCAGATTGCCTTCCGCCTTGGCAGGAATTGGCTGTTGTGTAGCTGTTTTCTTTCTGGGTAAGATCATTTTTTCTCGGAGGACAGGAATAATTGCAGCCTTAATATTAGCTACTAATGTCAACTTTTTGTTCATAGCACGAAGATCTGCATTTGATGTATTACTCACATGCTTCATTACTATGTCACTTCTATGTTTCTATTCAGGCTATTCCAGGGATTCGAAAAGGACATTATTTTTTCTGCTTTCTTATGTGTTTATGGGGTTGGCAGTCTTGACCAAAGGTCCCCTTGGGCTTATCCTGCCGGTGATAATAATAGTATCCTTTCTTGTAATGGAAGGGAAACTAAGACTGTACTGTCGTTACATGGCGATAGGAAGAGGATGCATTATATTCTCAATTATAGTCTTTACATGGTTTATTTTAGCGTCCTTCGAGGGTAACAGGGAATATGTGAATGAAATATTCAATAATCAGATCATGGGAAGATTTTTTAATTCGTGGAAGGATAAAGAGCCTTTTTATTATTATTTCACAAGATTTCCAATAGAATTTCTGCCATGGAGTATATTTATACCTGGTGTCGTAATTTACAGTATAAAAGAGAAGAGTAAAGAATTTCAGAGCTTCCACTTTCCATTTGTGTGGTTTGTTGTTATTTTTATTTTCTTCTTGATAGCGTCTGGAAAGAAGGGCAGATATTTGTTACCTCTTTATCCGGCAGCTTCACTGCTTGTTGCCTGGATTTTTGATTCTTTGGTTTTCAATCCTGAAAAGCGTAAGTCTCATCGGATTATTTGCATACCCGGTTATGTTCTTTTTGGCTTAGTAATTGTTGCCGGTATAAGCTTGCCATTCGTAGTAAATACTTACCTCCCAGAACAGATCCTGTATTCTGTAATAATTTCTTTATCGTGCATAAGTGTATCAATTTTGTCTCTTGTATTCCTGTATCGCAGGAAAACGGCGGGTTTCCTGATGTCTATATTTCTTGCAGTACTGATTCTGTTCATATTGAGTGTTAAGATAGTAATTCCTGAAATGAATACAAAGAAATCCGCCAAGCCTTTCTGCACAAAGATAAATGCTATTATGGAACCAGAAGAAAAGCTTGCTCTCATTGGCTTTCATAAGGAAGCTTATCTCTTTTATACAGGCAAAAAACATATTAAGATAGTCGAGTTGTCTCATGAAATTAACGATTTCTTTGACTCAGAAGAAAGAAGGTATTTAATAATAAAACCAAATGATTTAAGCAGTATACAAAAATGGATTAAAGGACCTATACATATATTATTAAGTGATTCTGTAGGTCACAGGGAATTTGTCTTTGTTTCCAACAAAATGAAGGATTAAATATTTAAGAAAAGGATTTGCGTTAGCGTATATTGTGATAGTTCTCTTGTTGATATTCCATTCGTATGGAAGCGAAAGCTAAATTATATTAGTCCTTTAGAATACACTGTTTTTCCTTGATTTACACATCTCTTAGAGTTATCCTTATTTTGCATTTAAGCCTATATATAGTACTGACATATAAATATATCAGTATTGGCTTATGGAATATGTAAAATGATACAATGTTAATAAGTACCGTAAAGAACGGAGCACAGTGGACTGTAAGGAAAGGGTACGAAAGCATCACGGATAAGATAGATCTTGATGACTTTCATTCTGCTTTAAATGGAAAACCTTATAAAACTATTAAGGAAACTAAAGTACGGTCTGTTATTTCAATACCAGGCTCAGACGTAAATAAAAATGGAATATACATCAAGTATTTCAAGCGAAATGGCTATAGTGATTACGTCAAGTATCTGCTTGTACCAACCAGGACCAGGACGGAGTGGAAGGTTGCAAATGAGTTGTTGAGCCAGAATATCAATACTGCCCTGCCGCTTGCAACAGCAGAGAAGAGAAGATACGGTATGCTGGACAGCAGCTTGCTTGTTACAGAGGCAGTCACAAATAGTGAATCACTCATGGAATATTGCCAGGCCAACTTTGAAGGTGCTTCTTTGTCAGAGGATAAAGAGGACGAAAAGAAAAAGTTGCTGCGTAAGTTGGTATACTTTATTAGGAATATTCATGAAAAAGGGGTTTGTCACTACGACCTTCATGCAGGAAACATATTGATGAAATTTGAAAACAAGCAATCCTCTTCAATCCATAATTGTGACCTCTACTTAATGGACTTACACCGCGTAAAAATTCTGAACAGAATGTCCTGTCGTAAGAGACGGTACAATCTCGCACAGGTTTTCAACTCATTATCATCCATACTGACAAAGAGTGATAAATTGGATTTTCTAAGATCGTATGGGAGTAATGCTATTAGTAACATCGCAGACGAAGACGAACTCGTCAGGCAGATAGAATCGCAATCCTCAAGAATAAGGAAGATCCATTATAGGAGCAGGCTGAAAAGATGTCTGAAGGAAAGCAGTGATTTTTCCAGGAAAAGGTTTGCCGATATGAAAATATTCTTCCGGAAAGGTTGTGATGCAGACCGCTTTGCAGGGCTGATTGAGAAACATCACAATGCATTGGCAAGTGGTGATAACGCCATAGTAATGAAACGCGATTCAAAGACTGCCTTAGCCAGATTTTCCCTTGAAAATGAGAAGATTCAGAGTGTTGTAGTAAAACAATATAAGGTAAGTTGTGGGGCGTGCCTTATAAAGAATGTCTTCCGAAATTCTGCAGGAATGAAGGCGTGGATTGACGGTAATGGCTTGTCGGTATACGGCTTCAACACACCTGAACCACTGGCCTTAATGGAGAAAAAAGTATTAGGGATCACTACAGACAGCTATCTGATTATGGAGGATGTCAGAGACCGGCTGGAGATGGACAGATACATATTGATGCATTTTCATGATAAATCATCATTGAGTAAGTTGAAAATGAAAAGAGTACTTATAAATAATCTTGCAGAGACTATTGGGAGGATGCACAATCAGAATATTTTCCATCACGATTTGAAGACGTGTAATATCATGGTGAAAGAAAAAGGAAGATCGTCCTACATCACATTCCTTGATTTTGATAAAGTCTCTTTTGAAGAAGAAATAACTATCCGGAAAAGGGTAAAAAACCTTACACAGATGAACCTGTCTACTCCGAAACTTATTTCGACGACGGATAGATTAAGATTTCTGAAAGAATACTTGAGACAATGCAGCATAATGGACGAAAAGAAGAACATACTCAGGGAAATAGTAAACCTCAGCAAGACAGAGAAAATACTCTATGTCTCATTTAGCGGAGATGTAACTGAAGATTGGTAGATATATCCTTCATAATCGTAAACTGGAATACC
>CAJXKT010000046.1 GCA_913055705.1 uncultured bacterium | reverse complement strand
GGATGAAAAGGTTACGTCTACTTTTCTTATCAATTAAAATACATTTACTATGGAAAACATAATTATACAATTCTTTCAGTTAAATTGAAACAAATTATACAAGTTAGATTCAAGCCTGTTTATTGCTTGTTTAAACAATCTTTACAAGTACCATAGAAAGAGACGTGATATCTGGAAGGTGTAAACTCATTTAGAATTCCATCCGGCAATGTTGGGTTTATGTGACCCCCCTCAATGTCAGAGATTTTATTGCATCCTAAACATATGATATGATGGTGGGTCGCCGTATTGGGGTCGTAGTGCTTTCTTTCATCATCTATAGTAATCTTTAAGACTTCGCCCATCTTTTCTAAAATATCCAGCGTCTTGTAAACGGTGGTAAAAGATGTGGCAGGATAAATCTTCTTTATTTTAGAGAAAATATCTTCTGCAGAAGGATGCTCAAGGTTACCCTCAAGAATCTTGAATATCCCCATACGCTGCGGTGTAATCTTAAAATTCTTATTCCTGAACTTTTCTATTAAATTATCTGCTGTATCCATTTCATCACCATAAAAAAATTATAAATTTATTCTATAAAAACTATTAAACAACAATCATTACATATTGTCAAACCAATTTACCTTAATTCTAACTTTCGATTATTTAGGTTGTAACTTGAGTTTTATGTATATAGTTCGAGAAATGGCTTATAAAGTCCTGTTAATGTGGCAGGTTTAAACAATACTTTTCATAAAAATAGAAAGAATAAATTATTATTGTCCTTTATAAGCATCTAATTTGTATTATTATAATTATACAACATCAAAGGGTTTGCGTTATATTCCTGTCGACCTTACGTTCACATACAATATTCATTACGGTAAATCATTATGTTTATAGAATTTAATAAATGTTAGGAGATTACATGATATCAATACACAAAATTGACGAAAACTTATTCTCTTTTTCAAGCGCTATGGACATATGCTTCATCGATTCTCCATTGCTATTTTGTTCATTTGGTTCGGGTTATTGAAGCCTTTTGGCCACGAGACAACAACCACATTGATTGCACATACGATCTACTTTGGGGATCCTGAAACGATGGTAAAGATTCTTGGCTGGTGGGAGGTGAGCATAGGGTTAACTTTGATGGTGAGAAAACTGGTGCGTATTGCTTTTGCATTGATTGTGATTCGACTTCCTTTTATCTTGCTGGCTTTCATTTTAATGCCCGACGTCTGTTATGTACATTTCCCTTTTGCGCTTACACTCGAGGGGCAATATCTCATTAAGGACTTGACATTGTTCGCGGCGACAATCGCAATAGCGGGTATGCTTGATAAGCCAAGCTCCTCTGAAGTGCGACATTAACATTTAATTCTGCGACTGACTAAACATGGACAGACCCGCCAAACAAACCGTCGGGTAAACACTATTTATTTGTACTTCGCTTCTTCTACCTGGCTCAGGATTTCTGTTCGATATCGAACAGAGGTCCCTGTATCCACGTACTATGACATTTCGGACACTTGCCGGGCTTGTGCAATTTATCTTTATTAAATTCGAAATCACACTTACGGCAGTATGCGGGTGTAATGACCAGACGATCATTGGCATGCTTAAGACTCTTGATAAGATGCTTGAGGTCATCCTCCGCATCTTTCTGCGGTACCTCCAGATGCCTCGCGATTTCCACCAGGTCCATGGAATCGTTCCGGAGTAGCACAATCAGATCCTTACGTAACATGGGCAACTTTTTGCCACTAAGACACAAAGGAAGATCTTGGTGCCTTAGTGACTTTGTGGCAACTTTGAAATTCCTATACATTAAATTAAATTTTAACAGGAACTACTGTACTACCTCATGTAAGAACTTCGGTTACAATCTATCACGGTACGATTAGCTTTTTTCTCACACGCTTCCCGGTAGAAATTATCAATCTCAGCGGCCAGCTTTACAGACGGCCTTTCAAGTGTTTTGAACAAATTAGCCATGGACACCGTAACCTTTCTGATGGCTTTGGCTAGTTTTGCAATTTCATCAGTTTTCTTCTTTTCAGGTTCTTCTTCTTTCACTCTTCATCCCCTTTATTAACACCACCGTTTACCAGCGCCTTTTGAAGTATTTGTATTGAGTGGGTTGTTTTTATCTTTGAATCCTTACCTGCAAATCCATCGGCTATCTGCATTACACAACCGGGGCAGTTAGTCGCAACGGTGTCCGCACCACTCCTTTCAATCGAGGCCACCTTTCTCTCAAGCATCTTCAGTGTTAGATCGTAATGGATTATGGTAAAGATTCCGCCACCACCGCAGCACGCACCGGCCTGATCCATCTCAACAAAATTGGAAGATTTTTTCAAGACATTTCTCGGCTCGTCAGATATGCCACGTACCCATAAAAGATGGCATGGATCATGATAGGTCACTTTTTCGTCAACAGGCTTTGTCTCGTATTCATCACCACAATATTTTTCAATAAACTCTGAGATGTCATAGATCTTATCCGACATCGGCTGCCATGATGGGCCAAGCGTACGCAGGTAATCCATTTTAATAGTCTTGGTACAGGTTGCACAGGCAGTTACTATAGCATCGAGTTTGTGTGATTCAAACACCTCTCTATTTAAGTCAGCCAGTTTCTTGCTGGACTTGTGATCACCCATTGAAGATGAGGGTGTACCACAGCACAACTGGCGTTGTGGTACAACCACCTCTATATTCATCCTGTTAAGTACATCAACCACCGCCTCTGCAATATCAACGTAAATATAATTAATCAGGCATCCTGTGAATAGCCCTACCCGCATTCTAGGATCTTTTAGTTTTTTAGTTTTGCGAAGCTTTTTTAGTGCACTCTTCTTTGCCAGAGTAGGTATCCATCTCTTACCCATAAAGAGGAGCGGAAGATGGCGCATCTGTCCCCTTTTCTTCATAGGCATAAACCTTTGAATCTTAGAGCTCACCTTCAGCATTATGTCAAAAAGTATCCTTCTGGGTAATATGTATCTGAAGATTATCCTTGGAAACAAGGGCACACCCATATTCTCTGCAACTCCACGAAGCATGGCCGAAATGATTACCTCATAATCAACTCCCGAAGGACAAACCGTTCGACACCTCATACACTTTTTGCAGGAATACACATAGTCACGCAGCTTGTCAGTGTAGACTATCTTTTTATCTCGAAGCGCCTCGGCAAGGCTGATGCGTCCGCGCGAAACCATCGACTCATCACCCGTTTCCAGAAAGACCGGGCAAACGGTATGACACTTACCGCACTTCGAACATTTAATTACTTCTTCTTTCCAATCAGTAGTCATTATTCTTCAACTAAGTTTAAAGTAAAAAGTTCACCGCAAAGTCGCAAAGGGCGCAAAGTATTAAAGATTATTGACTATTCTCTTAATTCCTTCTTTTAAAATCGGGACATTGAAATTAATCAAAATTCCTAATTTCAAATCTGAAAGCTTTAAATATGTTAAAAGTTACGCTTCATGAATTGATTCAATCTTGTTAACAGACTTTAATTCTAAGATTACTTTGTCTTCAACTACTATATCCAGTTTATATCCACAATCTAATGTTATTCCTTTATAAACCACTGCAAGAGGTTTTTGTCTCTCAAATACAATATCTCTAATTTCCAACTCCTTACAAAGGCACTCTTCGTAGGTTGATTCTAACAACCCTGGCCCAAGGTGACGATGTACTTCAATTGCAGCACCTATGATTTCTTTTGACAGCCTATCTTCTTCCTTTAACACTTTAAGTTTCCTTTGCGTTCTTGGCGTCTTTGCGGTGAGTAATTATTTATTTTTCTTGCCAAACTTGGTTGCGGCTATTCCAGAAACATCTTGCCGGGATTCATAATCCCTTTCGGATCAAAATAGTTCTTAAATCTTTTCATAATTGCCATTTCTTTAGGTGAAATCTCCAACTCCATAAATTGAGACTTCTTATTTCCTATTCCGTGTTCACCTGAGATCGTTCCCCCAACCGCGACTACTTCCCTCATAACTTTATTCACAATACTCTCTGCTAACTCTGCCTGACCCGGATCGTCATTATACATTATGTTTACATGTATATTGCCGTCTCCTATGTGTCCAAAGTTTGCAATATAAATTGTCTGGTGTTCGTTTATCTGATCTACCTTCTGCAATATTTCCTTGATCTTACTTCTTGGCACACAGATATCTTCATTTATCTTATGGGGAGCGATATTGTACAATGCGGGAGAGATCGAACGTCTGGCAGCCCAGATAGCCTCTCTCTCCTTTACCGTCTCTGCTACTTTAGTTTTGGAAGCCTTGCTTTCCTTACACGCATTTTCAACTACAGGCATTTCATGACTTATACTCTCCTCAGTTCCATCAATATCAATTAATAACAATACTTCCACGTCCTCGCCAATGTCAGTTCCGGTATAGCTGCTTACTGCATTTATGGTCATCTTGTCCATAAATTCCAGTGTACGCGGTAAGATATTATTATCTATAATCAGATCAGCAGCATCAATAGCGTCATCTCTATCACTGAAATAAGCAGCAAGAGTTTCAATCTTCTTCGGTTTGGGAATAAGTTTTACGGTTATTTTGGTAAAGACTCCCAACGTTCCTTCTGAACCTATAAAAAGCCTCGTCAGATCATAGCCGGTAACACTCCTTAACGTCTTTCTCCCTGTGTTAATTACAGACCCGTCAGGAAGAACTATCTCCAGAGCAAGAATATAATCCCGTGTCACTCCGTATTTCAACCCGGTTATCCCTCCGGCACATTCAGCAACGTTACCTCCAATAGTTGAGAATGCAGCACTTGAAGGGTCCGGCGGATAGAAGAGATCAAACTTTGCAATTTCATCCTGCAAATCTTTTGTAACTACACCCGGTTCAACCGTTGCAACAAAATCCTCAGGACATATTTCAATTATTCTGTTCATACTCTTTAAATCAAAAACAATTCCACCCATAAGGGGTACTGCCCCACCGGTAAGCCCTGTGCCTGCCCCCCTTGCATATATCGGTATTTCATATTTATTCGCAATCTTTAATGTATTAGAAACATCGGATGTGCCGTCTGGTCTCACAACGATATCCGGAAGTGCCTTCTGCTTAGTACCGTCATAGGAATAGCATATCCTATCCTCAATCGCCGACAGTACCCTTTCTTTCCCCACAGTCTCAATCAACTCGCGTAGTACTCTCTGATGTTTACTGTCTTCTGTTTTAGTCTTTTCAAAAAGTTTCATTGCTCACCTGTCCCTATACAAAAATCTTTCCCGGGTTCATAATATCTTTTGGATCAAACATCTTCTTTAGATCTCTCATTATTTCTATTTCATGAGGTGCAAGCTCTAACTCTAAGAACTCAGCTTTCGCATCACCCACACCATGTTCTGACGTAATGGTTCCACCGATCGATACCACTTCCTTCAATATTTGAGATACCAGTTTGTGGACGGACAAATCAACCTCTTTCCCTTCATTATAAATTACGTTAAGATGGATGTGGCCTTCACCGATATGTCCGAATGCCGCCACCTGTATTGAATATGTCTTGCTGAGTTCATACACTTTTTTTAATACCTCTCTAACCTTACTTCTCGGAACACAAAAATCATCATTGAACTTCATCGAAGCAATCTTAAAGAGGGATATAGAAACAGATTTTCTGACATCCCATAATGCGTCCCTTTCATCATCAGTCTTTGCAATTGAAGTCTTCAATGCACTGTTTTCACTGCAAAGCGCGTCTATCATGGAAATATCATTTGCTACATTCTTTTCATTTCCATCTACATCAATAAGCAAAAATGCCTCGGCTTCTTCCGGAACCCCTTTTCCCGCCGACCCTCTGACAGCGTCAATGCATGCTTTGTCTACAAATTCCAGTGAGAGAGGGTGTAGATGATTTTTTATTATTATTGAGTCTGTAGTATTCAGTGCACTGTCAATATCCTTAAAATAAGCTATAATGGTTCCTATCTTCGCCGGCAATGGTAACAGTTTTAATGTTATTTTTGTCAACACACCCAACGTCCCTTCAGACCCGACAAAAAATCTGGTTAGATCGTACCCGGCTACACTCCTGAGTGTTTTACTCCCCGTATTAATGACCGAACCATCAGGCAGGACGATCTCCAGGGCAAGGACGTAGTCCCTCGTTACCCCGTATTTCATGCCAGTCATCCCTCCCGTACATTCTGCCACGTTTCCTCCAATAGTTGAAAATCCGGCACTCCCCGGTTCAGGCGGGTAAAAAAGTCGATGTTTTGCAGCTTCGTCCTGCAAATCTTTTGTAACAACACCGGGTTCTACGGTTACTGTCAAATCTCTTGCATTTAACTCCACTATCCTGTTCATATTCTTCAGATCAAGGGCAATGCCACCTTTTATCGGGACAGACCCACCGGAGAGACCGGTTCCTGCTCCCCGCGGACAAATTGGAATGTTATGTTGATTTGCAATTGACACGATTTTTGAGACATGTTCTGTTGAATGAGGTCTTACCACTAGATCAGGTATAGATGTTTCCTTTGTAGAGTCAAAAGAGTAACACACCCTCTCCTCAATGTTATCAAAAACATTCTCCCTGCCAATGGAATCACAAAATTCCTCAAACACTTTTGCCTGGATTTTATTATGGGTATTTTGTTCCATTCATTTATTTGTGGATTCGACCAACCCGCCTGTTCCGATCGGACAGATTGACATTAGTTAGCCCTACATTTATAAATTTTTTCTATTACTCAAAAGTAACACGACAAAGGTATATTTTCCACATCTTTTTAAAACTATATTCGGTTAAGTGGATTTCTAATAATCATTTATACACATCACAAAATAGTTTTCTGAAAAAACCGAAAGCTATTTTGCCCGAGTATAACTGCAACCAAGATTTGGTTTTTGAAAAAACCAAATCGGTTTTAGTATATACAAAATACAATGCAAACTATTTTATTGGTTTTTAAAGTTTTATTTTATAGTATGCATTTTTATAATAATAAAAGAATTTACAAACTAATCAGAAAATATCACACAATGAAGATAGTCGTAATCTCAGATATTCATGGAAATCTGGAAGCCCTGAACAGGGTATTGGAATATATTGAGAATATGGAAGATGAAAACCGCATTGTCTGCCTTGGAGACATTATTGGTTACGGCCCAGACCCGGCAGAATGTTTCAAGATAGTTGAATCACTCACAGACAAAATATGTCTTGGTAACCATGAATATGCTATCCCGGAGGAAGATTTTGATTATCAAATGACAATGTGTGCACGTGAAGCTATCAGATGGACAAGAGGCATCCTGGGAGAAGAAAATAGTGAGGCAATCAGCAGGCTTCCTATTCAGATAGAGGAGGACAACGTATTATATGTCCATGCATCACCGGACGATCCAATGCAATGGAAATATATTACTAATGCCCGTAATGCATATTCAAGTTTGATAGAGATGAAACATTCTCTCTGTTTTGTAGGCCATTCGCATATCCCGGGAATATATGCTTACAATGAATTACAGGGGGACAGCAATAAGGTAACTTTATCCAGGGATGATAAAACAATCGTCAATGTCGGAAGTATAGGACAACCACGTGACGGCTCTCCGATGCTGTCATTTGCAGTATTTGACGATGACAATTGGAGTGTAGAGATAATAAGATTAGAATATGACTATCAAGAAACAATGGCAAAAATTGAAAAAGCTAATCTACCACTGTTTCTCGCCGAGAGGCTTGCAAGAGGTGCTTGAATTTTCAGAATAGAGCTAAGTGTTCCTTCGATACTATTATCCTGATTCATCCTGTAAATCCCGTCAAATACTACCCCTGGCTACGCCTTCACGAATCTTTTTCCGGAGAGCTGCTTCACCAGTCTTTTCACTTCCAGTATCATTAATATGCTTGCAACATTGGATGATGGCAGGCCAGACTTTGTGGTAATATCATCAATAGCCATGGGCGTGCTTGAAAGAAGTGAGAAAATCTTGTTCTCTTGTGTATTCAGTGAGAGGCTTCTAATGTCCTCGACTTTTTTATTACCCTTAATGTGTATAGTCTCGGCAAGCGGCCCCAGTTCCTCAACAATATCATTTATGTCCTCAACGAGTTTTGCACCTTCTTTGATAAGTTTGTTAGTACCCTTGCTGTAATTGCTGTCGATATTGCCAGGAACGGCAAATACTTCCTTTCCCTGCTCAAGCGCCCATTTTGCCGTAATGAGTGAACCGCTCCAGAGTGTCGACTCTATAACCAGTACTCCAAGTGACAACCCGCTGATTATCCTGTTCCTTGGCGGAAAATTACGATTATTAGGTGGAGTAGTCATGGGCAGTTCAGAAATCACCGCACCATGTGAAGCAATATTTTCCGAGAGTTCTTTGTTTTCACGGGGATAAATAACTCCAAGGCCGCAGCCAAGTACGGCTATCGTCCTTCCCTTTCCCTTAATTGCCCCTGAATGCACACCGGTATCAATACCTCTTGCCATACCGCTTACTACACAGAAACCGGCCTGAGCCAACTGTACTGCAAATCTTTCCGCCTGAGTCCGGCCATAGTAACTGCACCTGCGTGCGCCAACTATGGCAAGTGCAAGAGTGTCACTCTTTAAGATATCTCCTTTAATATAGAGTACGAGAGGCGGGTCATATATCTGCTTGAGGTTGTAAGGAAATTGATCACTTGTGAAAGGGACTATCTTTACATTATCCTTTTCCGCCAGCTTAATCTCTTTATCAACATCTGCGGCCTTTGAACCATTTATAATCCTGTCAGCTATTTTGGTCCCTATACCGGGGATCTTTTCAAGTCTGCTTTTCGGACAATCCAGTATTGACTTAACAGAACCGAGATGTTCGATAAGGTTGCGATATGTCTTAATACCTATACCGCTTATCAAATTTAAACGAAGCAGGCCTTCAAAATCATCCATGATTTACACCAGTATGAAATATACAAAATATTGGTGATGAAGATAACAGTGACTAATCGGCAAGGACTTTCAGAATAGTTTCTTCATTTGCTCCATCATTAATTACTACGTTTCCGATTCTGATAGGGAGAACAAACCTCAGCCTTCCACCAATTGTTTTCTTGTCTTGATATAATTTAGTGACAATATCATTGGGGTTCAATTCCGTGTCTTTAAGACTCAACCCCAATTTCACAAACAACGACTCCTGTCTTTTTAATACCTCCTCGTCTACGAGTTTCATTTCTATTGCTATCTTTGTCGCATATATCATACCCATAGCCACCGCATCCCCATGTCTATATTTCTTGTATGATGTCAGTGCTTCCAGTGCATGTCCAATGGTATGTCCGTAATTTAAGATAGCCCTCAGGCCTTCTTCCTTTTCATCGAGTTCCACGACGTGCGCCTTAACCTTGCATGAGTTGTATATAATCTCTTCTAATACAGCAGGTTCAAGTTTCATGATTGCAGGAAGATGCTTTTCTATATACTCAAAAAAAGCAGCATCCTTAATCATCCCGTATTTTATCACCTCAACCATACCCGCAGTCATTTCTTCCTTTGGTAACGTCTGGAGGGTATCAGTATCGATGTAGACAGCCTTTGGCTGGTAGAAACATCCAATCATATTCTTCCCTCTCGGATGGTTTACGGCAACTTTACCTCCAATGCTGCTGTCAACTTGTGCCAACAGTGTAGTAGGGATTTGCACATAAGGTATACCCCTCATAAATGTCGAGGCAACGAAACCTGCTAAATCTCCCAACACACCACCCCCCAATGCAACAATGAGAGACTTTCTATCCATTTCATGATCGAATAGACTTTCGTACAACTCCTCTGCCGTTGCTATTGTCTTCTGCCCTTCCCCGGGCTCTATTGAAACCAGCTTGACATCAAATTTACATTCCGATAGGCTACCCAGAACAATGTTTCCATAAAGCGGAGCTACAGTTTTATCCGTTACAATAATGGCCTTACATGGACTGATGACCTTTGAAATGAGGGTTCCAACTTGATTGAGGATACCCTTATCAATGATTATGTTGTAACTGTCTTTACCGAGATCAACTAAGATGTCTTTCATGGTAATTTTGTAAGCCATGCTGATTTTTTTGTCAAGTAAAAAGGCAAAAGAGTGAAACGCGTTACGAGTTACGGGTTGCGAGATACGCGTTGCGAGATACGAAAACAGAGGACTAGAAGCGAGGAACAAAAGCGTGCACGATCGTGCACAAAGACATTTGGATTTGATCACCATAACTTCCCGCCTAACAGACCGGCGGACAGGCTGGCGGGCGGGTAGTCACTTATTTTATTTAGGCACTTATTTTCAATGAAATCCAAACCTTTCAATTCCTATAAGCAGGCAAACGAATTCCTTCTGCAGACCATAGATTACGAAAAGCTGACACAGTATAAATATGACACCTCCACCTTTGATCTCAAGAGGATGGAAGAGATGATGGCGTTTGCAGGAAATCCCCACAAAAAAGGAAGGTGTGTCCATATAACAGGTACCAAAGGCAAGGGCTCTACGGCAATAATGATTGCCTCTGTATTGAAAGATCTTGGCCTGAAGACTGGCCTTTTCACCTCACCTCATCTTATATATCTGGGGGAAAGGATGAAGGTCAATGACAGGATGATTTCACAAACAATGTTTGTACAATTAATAAACAGACTCAAGCCGTATATAGATAGAATAATGCTCAAAGATCCCACTCTGATGCCCACCTTCTTTGAAATAGTCACTGCAATTGCATTTCTCTATTTCGAAAAGAAGAAATCAGATATATCAGTCCTGGAAGTCGGTATGGGCGGGAGACTTGATTCTACTAATATTATATTGCCTGAAATCTCAGTCATAACTCCCATTGGTTATGACCATACGGACAGGCTGGGACATACTCTCGACAGAATAGCATACGAAAAGGCAGGAATAATTAAAGAAGGTGTTCCCGTTGTTTCATCAATGCAGGAACCGAAGGCCCTCTCAGTAATTTCAAAGACATGCAAGAAAAAGAGTGCCCGCCTGTATCTCGTCGGAAGGAATATCCTGATTAATGATATTAAAGTAACAAAGAAGAGAGGCGTATATGGAACCGAATGCGAAATACAAACATGGAGAAACAAATATAAGAAGATATTCTTGCCACTGATTGGGCGGCATCAGATCGAAAACTGCGCTACAGCAATAGGAACCCTGGAGGTTTTATCTGAAACTGGCGTAGTAAATGCGGACAATGAAATGATAATAAATGCTCTGACAAAGGTTAAGTGCCCTGCCAGGATTGAAGTGGTATCAGAAAACCCACTAGTTGTACTGGACACCGCACACACGGTATCTTCAATGAAGATATTGAGGGAATCAATAAAAGAGAATCTTTCTTTTAAGAAATTAATAGTGGTAATAGGTTTGTCCGAAGACAAGGATATTGCAGGCGTTCTCAGGGAAATAGCTTCTACTGCCGATGACTTAATCCTTACAAGAACAGGCAATCCCCGCGAGGCAGTGCCTGAACAGATGGCAGTTATGGCAAAACGCTTCTACCATAAAAAACCATTTGTAATTGGAAATATTGATGAAGCGCTGAAAGAGGCTAAAAAGATTGCAAACAGAAATGACCTGATCTGCATAACCGGCTCTTTCTTCTTAGCAGGTAAGATTAAGAAGCTATTATAAATTAATTGTATCACAACATTATACGAAGTACTATTACCCCTCAAGTATCTCTGATGCCTTTTTCAGGTTTGACACCCAGAAGATCCCTATGGATTTCCCATCACCAGGAGGAACACTGACATAGGCATACTCAATATTTATCCTCGCTTTAGAGAGTTGCTTGGTTATCTCTGCCAAGGTGCCGGGTTTATGTGTCATTTCCAACGACAATACATCTGTCTCAATAACATTAAGCCCGGCATCTTTAAGAGCTTTTACTGCATGTTCATGATCATCAACTACCATGCGGATGAGTCCTGAATCTATTGTGTCCAGAACTGACATCGCCAGGATATTTATATCTTTACTGGCCATGTCAGCACATACATTTGACAGTGACCCCGGACTATTCGCAAGAAGAATTGTTAATTGCTTTACGATTGGCATCTAATCTACCTCCTTTTTGGTGTTCAAATTATCCTTGTAACTTATAGCAAGACCGGCCCCAGCCGGTTCTCCTTTCATCAACCAGCTACCTGTTCCGTGTTTCTTAGCCCAATCAAAATCTACAAAAGCGCTTCCAAAAGATTCAAAATACCCGGAAGGCTCAATATCTTTATACTTGGCAAAGATTATGGCATCAGCACCCACCTTTCCGGCCTGATCTCTCAAGCTGTCATTAATCTGCTCTTTTGTCAGTGAATCTCCTCCGTAAACAAAAACTACTCCAATCCTCTCATACATCTGATCAGAATCTCCGGAAAATACTGGTAACACAACACTTTCACTCTTCGGCAGATATTCATTTGTGGATATCTTTGCAAAGTTGGTACTTGTACAACCAACAGATAACAATACAAGCGTAAGTAATATTAATATATATTTCTGAAAGTTCACTTATCCTCTTGTAATTAAAGAAAAATACTTCCTGCTTTAAAAACAAAGTTTACTTAATCCTTGAGAAATCAACTTGATATTTTTCTTCTCCAAAATCCTTTATAATTATAATCGTAGTCTTTGCATTCAGGTCTAGTCTTGAATACGGAAAGCTTGCCAGGAAAAAGGCCGCATGCTCCTGTGGATCCTTACCTCGCAAGTCAGGTCTCCTCATATTTGCAGGTTCTATCACTGTCCCACCCTGTTGCAACTTGATCTTGAAAACATCATCACCGCCTCTATAGCTTATAACCAGCACATCTGATTTCGTCATTGAAACTGCATCTTTTTCGCTTAAATTCTTTCTTGCCTTTCTCATCATGGCTGACATTACAGCAAGATCAACCAGCTTGGTCTTTACCATACCACCACCATATTTCGGCCATTTTCCGAAGATTGCCTGCTTAATGAATTCTGTTTCGAAGATCTTTCTTCCCGGATTAGATTCACCAAGTTTAACCGTGTCTTCTATCTGTTCTTTCACAGGATCCAGCTCAATACCGTGAGAAACATTTGTGAAAGAAACGCACATAATCAACACAAGCAAGAAACTAAGATAACTTAATTTTGTCTTCATCCTTCCTCCCACTCTCTCCTTTCCTTTCAAAGATGATTTACTGTTAAGAATATAAGGAAATCTCTATAACTTTACAAACTACAGTAAATTTAAGGAAAGTGTATCACTTTGCTAATACACTGTCAACATATGACGCCAGCGTTTGTGCTGACCATATCACACGAACCCTTAATT
>CAJXKT010000045.1 GCA_913055705.1 uncultured bacterium | reverse complement strand
TCGTAGTACTACGGAGAACGGGCAGGTTGCGTGATTCAAAAGAATTATTTTGAAAGAGAAAGGATTGAACGTGAATATAGTTATAAGGCCGTTCGTGATTTTATTGTTAAGTACATTTGTAGTGTTCTCTCTTGCGTTCAATGTCACAGAGGATTTAGTATTTGCAGAGGTTGAGACCGGCATAGATGTGGGACAAAAAGCATCTCCGTTTAAACTGTTGACTGTTGACGGTAAGGAGATAGAGTTGGGATCATTTGCGAAAGATAAGGTTACATTACTTGTATTTGGTGCTACATGGTGCCCTTCATGCAGACATGAAATACCGATCCTTAAGGAATATTACAGTGAGCTTAAGGATGGTGGTCTTAATGTACTAGCTATCGATATCAAGGAGAGTGTAAAAAAAGTCAAATCTTTAATTGAGAAGATGCAGATAAATTATCCTGTGGTTCTTGATTCAAGTGCTGATGTAGCAACGTTATATAAGGTTGTAGGCATACCCTTAAACATTATTCTGGATAAGAATGGGGTAATAGTATACAAAGAAAACAAACCGCCGAGCAAAGAGTTTTTAAAAGGTTTATTGTAAGTTATATTTGTTTAAGTGGCGCCTATTCGTAGACATTAAAGAGGGGGATGGAATATGGCTATTAAAACGTTAAAGGAAATACTGGATCAGGCTATTCAGAATGAAGATGAAGCTAATCGATTTTATTCTGAAGCGGCAAATACAGTGAATGACCCTTCGGCGAAGGTATTACTTAATGAATTTGCAGCAATTGAATTGAAGCATAAAACTGTGTTGCAGGATTTTGATTTAAGCACGGTTGATGAAGAACACCATACCGTAAAAGAAGCACACGACTTACACTTAAGTGATTATCTTCTTGATAAAGAGATTACTCCGGATTCAACCTTTCAGGACATAATGATTCATGCAATGAAGAGAGAACAAAAGGCATATCAGTTTTTCAAAGACATGGCTACGGTTGTGAGCAGCGTTGAAGTAAAAAACCTTTTTGAAGATCTGGCGGCAGAAGAGTTAGACCATAAAGGAAGGATTGAGACAGAATACGATGATGTAATCTATAAGGAGTTTTGATAAATGGCAGAATACGTTATCATTGGTAATGGTGTTGCCGGTATAAAAGCGGTAGAGCAAATCAGGAAGTCTGATAGTGATAGTAAAATCACAATGGTAGGGGAGGAGAATTATCCTTTCTATTACAGGCCTCAACTCCCGGGATACATCAGCGGTTCAGTCGATGAAGGAAGATTATGGGGAAAAAGGGAGAGTTTTTATGAAGATAACGGAGTTGCTTTACTCCTTGGAAAGAAGGCTGTAAAGGTTAAGGATAGTAATAATGAGGTTGTGTTAAGTGACGAAACTGTGATCAAATATGATTCGCTCTTAATCGCCACAGGTGGTTCCATCAAGAGCAGGGAATATCCGGGTGGTGATTTAAATGGCGGGATAGTACAGCTAAAAACTATAGATGATGCAAAAAATATAAAGGAGAGGGTTAAGGGAGCAAAGAGTGCCGTTGTAGTTGGTGAAGACTTCCTGACACTGTCTCTGGTAGAAGCCTTGAATAAAAGCGGCATTGGAGTAACCTATCTGTTGCGGGGGGACAGGCTGTGGCCTGATGTGATGGATAAGGATGCTTCTAAAGTTCTAGAGATCAAGCTGGGTGAGAAAGGCATAAAGATAGAGCATGAGACTGATATAAAAGAAATTGTTATTAAAGATAAAGCTGTTCAGGGTGTTGTTACCACAAATGATGTATTTGTAGAGTGTCAGATTGTTGGTGCTATAGATAAACTGAAACCTAACATGGATTTCTTGAGTGATAGCGGTGTAAATGTCAGCGATGGTATCCTGGTGAACAATAATATGCGAACTAATATTGACAACATCTATGCGGCCGGTGATGTTGCTCAATTGGCAAATGATACGGAAGAAGATATTCCAAAGATTAATATCAGATGGTTGAAGGCCTGGAGACAGGGACAGGTTGCGGGTGAGAACATGACGGGCAAAGATTCCGAATATGATGATGTCTCGTGTGTTAGTTCCACACAGGTATGCGGGGTAGACCTGGTTTCGATAGGGGTTTCAAATCCGTTAAACAATGGTTATAAGATAATGAGAGGTGATTATCCTCATCCCGAAATTGATGTTTATAAGAAGTTAGTCTTAAAAAATGATGCAGTGGTCGGTGCTTTATTTGTTGGTAATGTGCTCGAGGCCGGAGAGATAACAAAGGCCATCAGAAACAAAACAAAATATTCTGATATTGACGAGGCCCTTTTGAAACAGATGTTTGATTTCAATTATCCTGTGAGTCCATTTCGCGGTTTTCTGTGTCCGGTATGCAAGCTTGAGCTTTCAACACCATCTGACGCGAAGGTTGGGGATAAGATTGTGTGTCCTGCCTGCGGTATAGAACTTAAGGTAACCGAACGGATGTTGAAGTAATAGCATTATCATTTGTTAAAAGCATTTCTAAAAAATTTTCACTATATTAAAATTATATGAATAGCTGGAAATGTGCTGAATGTGGCTATCAACATGATGCAATGGAGCCCCATGAAACCTGTCCTTCATGTGGTAAGACATGTGAATTTGTAGATGTTACAAATTATGTCCCTAAAATGGATAGGACGGGCAGTGATTGCATCTGTAAAGTGTGTGGGACTGAAGTCAAGGTTGTTAATGATAATGGTGGCTTCCTTAAATGCTGTGACCAGCTTATGGTGTTAAAGTAAATTTATAATATATCGAGGATACAATGGAAAATGAGACAATAGAATCAATATTAAAGAAAGCGGCTGACAAAGAGAATGGCACTTATTTGCTTTATAAGAATGCTGCAGATAATGCGCACGATGCACAAACAAAGGCCGCTCTGGTTAAGTTTGCTGAGGAAGAGCTGAAGCATAAACAAATATTGGAAGAGTTTGACATAGGGGAGTTAAAGGATCAGAAAATAGATATAACAGAAGACGAACATCGGCAGGGGATATCAGAATTTCTGGTGGATGCACATGAAGGTGTCGGCGAAGATTCAGACATTAAGGATGTCCTTGTGTATGCGGCTAAAAGAGAGAAAAAGGCTTTCGATTTTTATGATACTATGTCTAAGAATGTGGATGATTCTGAATTGCAAAAGCTTTTTGTCTGGCTGGCACATGAAGAATCGAAACACAAAGAGGATATAGAGGCCTTGTTCTGGGAGGTAATGTATCGTTAGGGTTTTATGATAGACTACCATATACATACAAATTTGTGTGGCCATGCAATTGGAGAAATGGCCGATTACGTTAAGGAAGCAATAAGTTCTGATCTTGAGGAAATAGGTTTTAATGACCATTTGCCTTTGAATGGTGACAGTGGCAAGGAACAGAATCTTTCAATGGCGTTCGATGAACTCCCGCATTATGTAAGTGAGGTTATGAACCTGCGGAAATCATACCCGGAGATTCGAATTAAGTTAGGAATAGAAGCTGACTTTACTCCGGGTACTGAGTCTTATACCCGAGAGCTTTTAACAAGGTACGATTTTGATTATGTAATGGGTTCTGTGCATTACATTGGTGAGTGGGCATTCGACCATCCCGGAGAGCGCAAGGAGTGGGATAGCAGAGATGTAGACAGTGTTTATAAGGAGTATTTTGAATTATTACGTAAGTCTGCAAGGACTTCACTTTTCGATATAATCGGGCATTGTGATCTCGTGAAGAAGTTTGGGAACCGTCCGGTTGGAGAGATCTCAAAGGATTTGGATGACACCGCGAAGGTCTTTAAAGAATGCGGTGTTGCGATAGAGATAAATACCTCCGGCCTGAGAAAGCCGGTGAGTGAAATCTATCCGTCATGTGAAATACTTCAGGTATATCGGAAATACGATGTACCGATTGTTTTCGGTTCAGATGCTCATACTCCTGATGATGTGGGTAGGGATTTTGATAAAGCCGTATCACTTGCCAGGCAGGCGGGATATCAGGAATTTGTAACGTTTGAGAATAGAAATATGAAGCATCAGAAGCTTGATGATAGTAAATCAATTGTTAGTTCTCAATAAGCTAAATAATTAATAAACCATCTAATATTTTTCAGTTGAAAGGAGTTTGATTTATGTCTAAAGACGATATGATGGGGCCATACAGCGAAAAGGTGATGGACCATTTTATGGAACCCAGGAATATGGGAGATATAAAAGATGCAGATGCTGTTGGTACAGTGGGTAATCCTGCTTGTGGTGATGTGATGAGGTTGTACATAAAAGTAGATGGCGGTAAAATAACAGATGCGAAGTTCAAGACCTTTGGTTGTGGAGCCGCTATTGCGACAAGCAGTATGGCTACCGAGATGATTAAAGATAAGTCATTAGATGAGGCCTTGGAAATTACAAATGAAGCTGTAGCTGAGGCACTGGATGGTTTACCACCAAATAAGATGCATTGCTCAGTTCTGGCTCAGGAAGCTATAGAAGCTGCCATTAAGAATTATAAGGAGAAGAAGTAACAACAGGTGGTCTCGGAAAGTACCAGATATAAGTAGCGTAAAAGTACCTTCACTTAAAATAGGGAGGTGCTTTTTTTATTGATTAAGTATGGAAAAGTCTGGTTGTTTATTTGCGGCTATTCAGTTTTTTATATATAGACACTTCTTTTTTTGCCTGCATGAGCATTCCTTTTTCGCTGTAAACGACTCCCAGATTATAATGAACATCAGGTAAACCCGGGTTCGATTCAATCACTTTCTTATACTCAAGTATTGCATCATCGTACATTCTCTTCTTGCTGTAAACTATGGCCAGGTTGTAATGAGCGGATTCGTCATCGGGGTTTAATTCCAGGGTTTTTCTGAACGAAGCAATAGCGCTGTCATACATCTTCTTTTTGCTATAAGCAATACCAATATTAAAATGAGCTTCTGCATATTCGGGATTAATCTTGATAGCTTTCTTGTATTGTGAAATTGCCTGTGTGAACATTACTTTTTTCACATAAGTAGTGCCAAGATTATTGTATGCCGCAGCGTATTCCGGATTATTCTCAATTGCCATTTCATATTGTTCGATTGCGTCTTCGAACATTTTCTTACTGTCGTATGCTACTCCCAGGTTATTATGTGCCTCTGCATAATGCGGATTTAAATCAATGGCAGTTTTGTAAAATGACACTGCCTTATCTGTCTTGCCCTGTTTAGAATATACTACTCCAGAATTATTGTGAGCTTCGGCGTAATCATGTCTACTCTTAATGGCCTTCTTATAGTTTGTAATGGCACCTTCTAATTCTCCATTGTCATCGCATATGATACCAAGATTATTATGCGCTTCTGCATATTCGGGATTAATCTCCAGGGCTCTTTTGTGTGCCTGGGTAGCTTCATCGCGATTTCCTCGTTCTCTGCAAACAATACCGAGAGCATTCCAGGCTTCAGCGTGATTTGAGTTTAGTTCGAGTGCCTTTTTGTGTGCATCGTATGCTTCAGGCAGTTTTCGATTTGCCCTGTAAGCAATGCCAAGATTAAAATAGCAAGATGCTTTATTGGGATTGCGTGTTAAAACCTTTTTGAACAGAGAAATGGCTTTATCGTGTTTTCCTGTGTTATTGTATGAGTTGCCCAATTCAAATAAGGCATCTACATACTTACTATCAATTCTTAGTGCACTCTTGTAGGCTGGGATTGCATCTTCAAATAGCTCCTTTTTGCGGTAGGAGAGTCCCAGATTATAATAAATCTCTGCATTGTCACTGTTAGCGGCTAATGCTTCTTTAAATTCTGCAATAGCTTCATCGTATTTCTCTTCTTTATAACAAAGAAGTCCCATATTGTAATGTGCATCCTGGTTTTTAGAGTCAATGTTCAGGATTGCTTTAAAATTGGAAGCCGCTTTTTTATTATGTCCACTTTCTTTGCAAATAATGCCAAGACTGTGAAGTGAATCAACGTGTGTGGGATCAGCTTGTAAGGCATCATCAAATTCTTTCTTTGCATTTGTAATCATTCCTTTCTCTTTGTAACAAAGTCCGAGATTGTAGTGAGCATTTACATCAGAAGGATTAGCGTCTATGACCTTTTTGAACTCAGTAATTGATTGATCAATTAATCCTTTTTTTCTATAAAGAACGCCAAGATTAAAAGCCGCATTAATATGTCTGGGATTAAGATCTATTGCTTTGTTGTAAGTATCAATTGCTTTATCAGTTTCACCATTATTAACGTAAGATAAACCGAGATTGTAGTATATGGCGTCGTCATCAGTGTTATATGTTAAGGCCTTTTTAAATTCGGTAATTGCAGAGCTATAATCCTGTTTTTCGTTATAAGCGAGTCCAAGGCAATAATAAGAAGATTGATCATTTGGATTACTCTTAACAACTTTAACTAATTTGGAAATAGCCTCATCATACATTCCGGTTGTATAATAAACTATTCCCAGATTATGATTGGCGTCCATATTGCTCTTGTCCAGGTCTATTACTGTCTCCCATTGCTTGATTGCATCATCAGTCTTATCATGGTAATATGCGATAAGCCCTAATTCATAATAGCCTTCAGGAGTAGTAGGGATCCCGGCTTTTGTCAGTCTTTCTATTTTGGCCTTCAGTTTATTTATCTTTACTTTAGACCATTGAGACATCTTTGCCTTTTCACTTCCTAACTGTATCAAAGAAGGGATATTTGCACCTTCACGTTCCATCTTTAACATTTCTTCCAGATCCCTTTTCTGTTCCTTCAAAAGGTTTCTTCCTTCTTCATACATGTGATCTACGATATTTAGTTGATCCTTTAAGTCCTTAATTTGCGTATTCTTTTGTTTTAATTTAACCTCAAGGCTTTCTCTTTGAAAGAAATGCCAGGAGAAGAATCCTTTTACAAATCTTGCAGGTTTCAGGAAGTTCTCTATAATCAACTTCGAGATATTCTTGTCTTTTTCGGAATACAAACTTTCCATTTATATCTTTTCCTTTATTACGGCTTGAGCAGTTGCTAAACGTGCAATTGGAACCCTGAAAGGAGAACAGCTCACATAGTCCATGGCATTCCTGTGACAAAATTCTATTGACGAAGGATCACCACCATGCTCACCGCAAATCCCTATCTTCAGGTCAGGCCGTGTTTGTCGCCCTTTTTTGATACCGGTCTTGACTAACTGTCCGACTCCCTCCTGATCGAGAATCTGGAAAGGGTCTTTCTTCAATATTCCGCTTTTAACAAATTGAGGTACAAAAGAGCCGACATCATCACGGCTATATCCAAATGTCATTTGGGTTAAATCGTTAGTGCCAAAAGAGAAAAATTCAGCGTGCCTGGCTATACGGTCGGCAGTTAACGCAGCTCTTGGTATCTCAATCATTGTGCCAATCTTATAATTTATCTTAACACCCTTCTTTGCTAATACTCTGTTTGCAACCGTTTCAACATCCTTTTTCAGGACACTCATTTCTCCCTCTGTGCCTACAAGTGGAATCATTATCTCCGGTATGACTTTGATACCATTCTTTTTTACAGTACATGCCGCCTCAATTATTGCCTGTACCTGCATTCGATAAATATCGGGATAGATAATACCCAGACGGCAACCTCTGAGCCCCAGCATCGGGTTGGTTTCATGGAGACTATTAACCCTGTCTTTGATTTCCTTAAGGGTCATTCCCATTTTCCTGGCAAGTTCTATCTGCAAAGATTTTTCATTGGGCAGGAATTCATGTAAGGGTGGATCGAGGAGCCTTATGGTTACGGGGAAACCATCCATAATCTTAAAAATCTTTTCAAAATCACTCCTTTGCATGGGTAATAGTTTCTTCAGTGCGTCATTATATAGTTTCTGAGATACCTTCAGTTTTGCTTTCATTTTCTGGGTTTTGCTTTTTAATAGAGAAAGTTTTCTCTTTGGCGCATTATCAAGTTCTGATTCCGTTTCTTTAACAGCCGCTTCAAGACTGATCACGTTACCTGCCGTGAGTATCATCTGTCTGACATAGTCAATACGATTTTCACCAAAAAACATATGCTCTGTTCGGCACAATCCTATTCCCTCTGCACCAAAATCTTTGCCCCGTTTTGCATCTTCAGGTGTATCGGCATTTGTCCTGATCTTGAGCCTGCGAATCTCATCTGTCCATTTCATAAGTTTGTTAAAATCTCCGCTGAGTGCAGGTTCTACTGTGGGTACTTTTCCCAGCATTACTTCTCCCAATGTGCCGTCTAGTGAAATGTAGTCACCTTTTTTGACAACCTTGCCATCAACAGTAAATGCCTCTTTCTGATAATTGATTTGAATACTGCCGCATCCGGCCACGCAGCATGTTCCCATGCTCCTGGCTACGACTGCAGCATGAGCGGTCACGCCACCTCTGGTTGTAAGGATTCCCTGTGATACATGCATGCCTCCAACGTCTTCAGGGGAAGTTTCTATCCTTACAAGTATAACCATCTCTCCCTTTGCAGCTAACCTTTCTGCATCGTCAGCATGAAATACAACCCTGCCGAATGCAGCTCCCGGTGAAGCCGGTAATCCTCTGGCAATCACATCTCTTTTAGCTTTTGGATCAAATGTTGGGTGTAGCAGTTGATCTAATTGGTTCGGGTCTATCCTGCTGATGGCAGTTCTTTTGTCTATCAGCTTTTCCTTTACCATATCTACAGCAATCTTTACGGCGGCGTGCGTGGTTCGTTTTCCATTTCTCGTCTGGAGCATAAACAACTTTCCCTCTTGTATGGTAAATTCCAAATCCTGTACATCTTTGTAATGTTTCTCCAGGTCGCTTCTTATCTTTACCAATTTCTTGTATGCTACGGGTAATTCTTTCTTCAGATCACTTATTGGTTCCGGAGTCCGTATACCTGCAACAACATCCTCGCCTTGTGCATTAAGAAGGAACTCTCCATAAAATTTGTTTTCTCCCGTAGATGGATTTCTTGTAAAACATACACCGGTTGCAGAATCATTTCCCATATTCCCATATACCATCGCCTGAACATTTACGGCAGTCCCTAATAAACCCTTAATACCATATATTTCTCTATATTTTATTGCCCTTGGATTGTTCCAGGAATCAAACACTGCAACAATTGCTTTTCGTAATTGTTCTTTTGGGTCTAAGGGGAAATTAGTACGCGTTCTTTTTTTGTAAATAGCGATAAAGTCCTCGCAGATATTCTTTAATTGTTCAGCGCTTAGGTCTGTGTCATTTTCCACTCTTGCTTTTTTCTTGTGTCTGTCCATTATTTCCTCGAAGTCATGGTGTTCCATGCCCATTACTACATTGCCAAACATGTTTATAAACCGCCTGTATGCATCCCAGGGAAATCTTTCGTTCCCGGCCTTTGCAATAAGGCCCTGGACAGAATCAGGGTTCAACCCTAAATTGAGCACGGTATCCATCATTCCCGGCATTGAAGCAGCGGCGCCGCTTCTCACAGAAACCAACAAGGGGTTTTTAGCATTGCCCAATTTAGCACCCATTTCACGTTCCAGACATAAAAGGTTTTTATCAATTTCACCTTGGAGTCCGGGGGGGTAGGTTTTGTTCTTTTTATTGTATGCATCACATGCCTCTGTTGAAATTGTGAACCCGGAAGGCACAGGAAATCCGAGATTTGCCATCTCTGCCAGGTTTGCACCTTTGCCACCGAGTAAATCTTTCATATTGGCATTGCCATCGGCACTACCATTACCAAAAAAGTATATATACTTCTTTTTCATAAATAGACACCCCTCTTGTTAATTAATGTTTTGGAAATTATATTCAGATATTTCAAAAAAAGTTGCTTATATACGGCTTAAGTTGTTATCATTTTAGGATAGTTTCATGATACTATTTAACCTCTTTTATGTCTAGCATGAAAAATATTCTGTTTATTATTTTGACATAAAACCTGTGCTTTGATAGCATCATCATCGAGAGGCAAACAAGAAGTTAACAATTAAAAGGAGAGAGTTTCTATGGCAAAAATCAAAACAGCCTTGGTAAGCGTTTCTGACAAGACGGGAATAATTAATCTTGCTAAAGGCCTGGCAGATCTTGGTATTAAAATTATGTCGACTGGCGGTACTGCTAAATCGATTCGAGAAAATGGAATTGAGGTTACAGATGTATCTGAATATACAGGTTTCCCGGAAATAATGGATGGCAGGGTAAAGACGCTCCATCCAAAGATTCACGGCGGTCTGCTTGCTGTAAGGGACAACGAAAGCCACATGAAACAGATAGAGGATTTAGGGATTGGCACAATAGACCTTGTTGTTGTTAATCTGTATCCGTTTCAGAAGACTATCAGTAAAGAGAATGTATCTCAGGAAGAAGCTGTTGAAAATATTGATATTGGCGGGCCATCCATGATCAGGTCTGCAGCCAAAAATTTTAAACACGTTGCAGTTGTAGTAAATCCTGAGCGTTATGACGCGCTGCTCGAAGAATTGAATGAAGAAGGCGGTGACCTCTCGTACGAGACACGTTATAAACTGGTTACCGAGGCATTCGAACATACCAGTCAGTACGATAAGGTAATCTTTAATTATTTTAACAGAGGCAATAAAGAAGCTTATCCGGACGCGTTAAGCATTGTACTGCATAAAAAACAGGACTTGAGATATGGAGAAAATCCCCATCAGACAGCAGCGTTTTATACCGATAAAGGCTTTGGTGTTCCATGTATTTCAAATGCGGAACAATTGCACGGTAAGGCTTTGTCTTTTAATAACATATTGGATACCGATGTTGCCATTGAAATCGTTAAAGAATTTGATACACCATCTGCCGTCTTGATCAAACATGCTAATCCGTGTGGTGTAGCATGCGCAGAAAACCTTAAAGACGCCTTTACAAAAGCGTATAGCACCGATACTGTTTCGGCTTTTGGATGTATACTGAGTTTGAACAGGACAGTTGATGAGAAGACTGCCGAGGCCATTACAGAACCTGGTCATTTTGTTGAGGCGATCGCAGCGCCTGGTTTCGACGATAAGGCTATTGAGATTTTGACTACAAAGCGAGGCTGGGGAAAGGACCTTCGGTTGTTGAAATTGAACTCATTAGGTGATTCACCTATAAAGAAGGGAATAAATGATTTCAGGGGAGTTGTCGGGGGGGTACTGGTTCAGGATAAAGATATGAATTCCGGTGACAAAGACCAGCTGAAGGTAGTTACAAAAAAAGCTCCGTCAGATGATGAAATAGAGGAAATGTTGTTTGCGTGGAAGGTTTGCAAACACACTAAATCTAATGCAATAGTTTTTACAAAAGATAAGATGGTTGTTGGTGTAGGAGCGGGCCAGATGAGCCGCGTTGACTCCACAAATATCGCAATTAGCAAATCGGGCGGCAGGACCGCTGGAACTGTTATGGCCTCTGACGCCTTTTTCCCTTTCAGGGATTGTATAGACATTGCGGCTAAGGCCGGAATTACTGCCATAATACAACCCGGTGGCTCCAAAAAGGACCAGGAATCGATAGATGCAGCAGATGAAAACGGAATTGCGATGGTCTTGACAGGAGAGAGGCACTTTAAGCACTAATTAGTTTTAATACATCATTAATATTTATGGAAAGGAGTAATAGATTTATGAAATTAAAGAATAACATACTTAACAGTTTACTGGCAGTTGCGTTTTTGATTATGATCTTCCAGGCAGGGTGTGCAACAACTACGGTGAAAGAAACACCATTGCCAACAGAAACAGAAGAGGTGGTGAAACCGGTACCTGTTCCTCCAGCAGAAGTGGTAGAGAAACCGGTATCTCCTGCACCAATGGAAGCGGGAGTAAGCCTGTCAGAGATTACCGATCCAAATCAAATTCCCGACTTTAAAGATGATTATGGCAGGACAGAGTTGCTTTACGCGGTAGACAATAGCAGGTTATATTTTGAGAAAACAAATGCATACCCTGATTCATTTAAATCAATTGGTTTTACTCCAGAAAAGCAGATAGAGACATTAACTCTTTTCAGGGATGGATACGTTAGTAGTAAAAATTCACAAGAGTTGACTGAGTATATTACTAAGAATTTCAGGATCTTTCAGGCTACTGGAAAGGAACATGGAGGCGAAGTCAACTTTACAGGTTATGGGTTTCCAATTCTCGACAAAAATGTTGCACATAGTACAAGCCTTGCATATGATTGGAAAAATGATTGGAAAACTTCAGTCTATTTTGGTTCATTAGGTTTACGTGTTATCCCAATGAGGGGCATCGCTGCCGATGACAGGGCTTTTCCTCCCGGTGGACTTGCCTTTGTGCTTATTGAAGAGGCGACAAACCTTAATGAGGAAGGGCAAGCCGGGAAATCATTTTTTGTATTAACACATGATTCAAGGAGTACCACCAAAACGACTGACAGGGCGGAAATTTTCTTTGGGATAGGCAAAGATACCCTCCAAAAGGCAGAGAACTTTAATACTAATGGCAAACTCTATTACCTTCTAAAACGATAAGATACTCGTTTCCACTCAGAATGAGGAAATGAGTACTATCCGGTTGGATACACAAGTATGGTACACATTTCCTTGTTCTTGCACCGTTTTGCCACTACTACGAATATATGATACTTGTACTTCCGAGCTGTATGTGATAGCCTTCCTCCTCTTAATTTTTAGACAAAGCATGACTTTTGCCGGTTTCTCCGGTATAGGAGAGTGGCTTTACTCAGGAATCATCACGGATGAACGGTTTATATACAGTGTAGATTCCGGGTAAATAGCAGCCGGAAATTTAGAAGAATTTTTCAGAAAGGTAAATATGCAGAGAAATAATTGGTGGAAATATTTACTTGCAGTCCTGGTTGTAGGTGCATCAGGTGTAATATTTATGGGTATCAGTACGTACAAAGATGCTCCTCCTAAACCTGATTATATTTCGCCTTCAGGGGTGGAAATTGTTCAACAAGCTTCTGTAGAACGTGGACAACTGGTTTTCCAGAGATATGCTTTAATGGAATACGGAAGCATGTTTGGGGATGGTGCTGCCCGCGGACCGGATTTTACTGCTGAAGCGCTCCACCGTGTTGCGGTTGAGATGAACGCTTTTTATGGCCAACAGGTTGCAAGTGGTAGTACGGATGAGTTATCTCAAATAGAGAAAGATGGTGTCTCTGTCAGGGTGAAACGTGAACTCAAGGCAAATCGCTATGACAGGGAGAGAAGCATAGTAGTACTTACCGAGGGGCAGGCGTATGCGGCAGGACGGCTGGCTGAATACTATAATTCAAAATTCAAGGGAGATCACAATGAAGCTTTTAAGCCGGCAGGTTACATTACAGACGATGCCGAACTTAAAGACCTTTCGGCTTTTTTCTTCTGGGGTGCATGGGTATGTGCGGTAG
>CAJXKT010000044.1 GCA_913055705.1 uncultured bacterium | reverse complement strand
GAGACCTACTGGAAGAAGGTGATCTAAGTGAAAAGGAAAAAAATATTAAAGAAATCCTGGCTGCGTATTTAGAATTAAGAGATGAAGGCTTCATAACGGACGAGGACTATGACTACAAAAAGAAGAAATTATTGAAAGAATTTTAGTGTCAAAAACTCTCTCCTGCCATTGCTTTAATTTCAACGCTTTACCAACAGCAATTCTGCCAACTTTAAATCCTCACGTGTTGTAATTTTAATATTATCATAGCTCCCTGAAACTATTTCTACAGTGTGTCCCGCCTTTTCAACTACCTCCGCATCATCAGTAAGTTCTGCATTTGTATTCTTAATCTTTTCATACGCTTTAAATATTAAATCTCTATTAAAGCCTTGAGGTGTTTGCGCCATCCACAGGTTATGCCTGGGAACTGTTTTAATTATTTCTAGACTTGAGTTAACTTTTTTTACAGTCAGTTTCATTGGACTTGCAAGAATAGCCGCACCTTTTTGATCTGCTCTTCGAATAACTTCCTCAATTTCCCTGCTCTTTACTAATGGCCTCACCGCGTCATGTATCAGAACTATCTTGGTGTCAGGGTCCAACTGAGAAAGGCCTTGATAGACACTATCCTGCCTGCGTTCTCCCCCGGCAATTATCTTAGTTACTTTGTAAGCCTTAAGCTCATTTGACCATTTTTCAATAACAGTAGACAGGTCTTCCTTATTTACTACAAAAATAATCTCTTTTATTCTTTTCAGTTTATAAAATTTTTCCAGTGTATAAAAAAAGACAGGTTTTTCGCCTATCATTATAAATGGCTTTCTTACATTAGCCCCCATACGAAGGCTAAGACCTGCAGCGGGCATTATTACAGAAACATCTGCTTTCATCATACCCTTTCATAAGGATAAAAAAGTTTTAAATACTCGTCCTGGGCAAATCTATCAGTCATTCCTGCGATATAATCACAAACACCCTGATAAAGTCCCGCCTCCTCTATCCATTTTTGATATTCAGGTGGAAGCTGCATAGGGTTTTCAACAAATGTTTTAAACAACTCTTCGACAAATCGCTTTGCCTTGTCAGCCATTCGCACAACCCTGTAATGACTATATGCGTTTTCCTGCAGGAATTCCTGCAATTCAAGTTTCTTTTTCGATATTTCAGGTGAAAAGGATACCAGGTTCTCTTTACTCTCCTGTACATCATCAGTTGTTTTTATTTTCATCTTTTCAATCATTAATTGTGTGTGTTCAATAAGATCTGTAACTTCCATATCAATTAAATATTTTATAGTATGTGTATTTTCCATATCTTTACTGAGATTACTATATTGTTCCTTAACCTTCTCTTTTGCATATCTCCATAATTCAACTTCTTCCAGACCGCTTTCTGTAATCAGCCGTGCCTTTAAACTATCATCTATATCATGATTGTCATAAGCAATCGAATCAGCAATGTCAACAATCTTCGCTTCAAGAAGCGGTTGTCTGCTTAAATCAAACTGCTTAACATTTGGATCATCAGAAAGAAGATTGTGCTTTGCTATTGATTCTCTAACCTCCCATGAAAGATTTAAACCAGCAAACTGTGAATATCGCTTTTCCAGTACGTCAACAACGCGCAACCCCTGAACGTTATGTTCAAAGCCGCCATGGTCCTTCATCAAGATTCTGAGCGCATCTTCTCCTGAATGGCCAAACGGCGTATGCCCCAGGTCGTGTGCCAGGGCGATCGCCTCAGAAAGGTCTTCATTTAAACATAATGTCCTTGATATACATCTGGCAATTTGAGCAACCTCTATTGTATGAGTAAGCCGTGTACGATAGTGATCTCCCTCATGATTTACAAAGACCTGTGTCTTATATTCCAATCTCCGGAAAGCTGTAGAGTGGATAATTCTGTCTTTGTCCCTCTGGTAAACACTTCGGTACGGATGTTCCTCCTCCGGGTATGCTCTGCCACGAGTATTCATGCTTCTCATCGCATAAGAAGCTAAGTTGTTATCTTCCCTTTTCTCCAGCTCTTCTCTTGTTAACATTTTATATAAGCCTTTAATAATCAAAAAAAATCTTTCAACTCAACATACAGATCATCGAGTGATTGAGGTATTACCTTTGTATCAGAAACAACGGGCATAAAGTTTGTATCACCTTTCCATCTTGGCACAATATGCAGGTGTATATGGTCTTCAACACCAGCCCCGGCAAACTTTCCCATATTAATCCCCAGGTTGAAACCGTCCGGATTCATTTTTTTACTCAGCATATCCTTCATGTCTCTTGTCAATGTCATAAATTCAAGCATCTCCGAGCTGCTCAATTTTGACATGTCATCTTTGTGCAGGTTTGGGGCCACCATTAAATGTCCATTATTATATGGATATTTATTTAGAATACAGAAACACTCTTCGCCCCTGTACAAAACCAGATTCTTGCGATCCTGATTGTCTTTTATAGCCTCACAGAAAAAACAATTCTCATCTTTCTTGCTCAAGATAAATTCCTTGCGCCAGGGCGCCCATATATTTTTCATAGAAGATAGTAAATTAAATTATGGATTTGCTTCGTTTAAGCCACTCTACATAGAAATTCACGAAATGAGAAATACCTTAATTCCTTAATTCTTAAATTCCTCAATATTTATAATTCCGACAATTCCGATTTGCCCGGGTCAGATATTTTACTGTAGATGGTATGTCGGGTTTACGGGTACTCCGTGTAGAAATATTTTAAAATGAAGCATGTCACGCTTTGCTCTCCCTGTACTGCCGGCCTTTACAATTGTCTGCCCCTGCGTAACTCTGTCTCCTTTATTTACCAGAATCCTGGAATTGTAGGCGTACCATGTGTAAGAGCCATCATTATGTTGAAGCACAACAACCTTACCCCATCCATCCGGCCTGTCAGAGGTTAGTGCAACCACCCCGCTCTTTGACGCCTTCACTGCCTGCCCGTTAGAAGCCTGAATATCGATTCCCTTATTTTTATAACCATCTACCCATTTATCAAAACCATACAATATCTTACCGCGCAAAGGCCATATAAATGACTCGTTTGATTGCCGCCCTGGTGGTAACGATGCCCGAGAAGTCACTTCTCTAGTACCTGTAATACCTTTTGCCGGTATCATTAACTGCTGTCCCGGTTTTATATTCGCAACATCTCTGATATTGTTAATTCTTATAATATCGTCGGGGGAAACACCGTGATTGAAAGCTATTCGCCATATAGTATCGCCCTGTTTAATCGTATATCTAGAAGATCTTCCAGGTTTTGCAGTTCTTGAAGTGGTTGTATCAGGCTTTAAGGAGTCTAACTCCTTTTTTAATCTTGGAGGAGGGCTCGTACTTGATCTGTGAGTTGTAGCACATCCTGTAAGCATATTCATGATTAAGAGAATAATTACTATACAGCCAAAATCCTTTGATGCAAAAAACCTCATTAATTTATTCCTGAAATTGTTTTTTGTATGGAGCGGGCGATGGGATTCGAACCCACGACACCCAGCTTGGGAAGCTGGTATTCTACCACTGAATTACGCCCGCTTTTATGGCTCACTTTCCAAACCCTTAGTTTGCTTGACAGGATTATATCTATCTAAACTTTATCATGCAAGCATTATTGCCTCTGCACAGTAAGGTACAAATTAAAAAGGAATTACTACGGTTGGGGCAAGTCAGGACTTAGTGCACATTTTGCACCCTGGTATGAATTGCGATGTTTTAGTTCGTTGGTAATTGCAGCAAAAACCTCACCCTTGGTTGCATTCCAGATGGGTGAAATCAGGAAATCTCCATGCGTATCGCCTACTAATCTCTGTATAACTATATCCGGAGAAATCCTTTCTAAAAAGTCACAGGCAAGTGAGACATACTCTTCCATCTTCATTGTCTTTATCTTGCCCTTAAAGTAATCACCTGCCATTGCGGTATTCTTTGCAATGTAAAGGTGGTGGAGTTTTATTCCGTCAATACCAAGAGAAGAAACGGTTCGGGCGGTCTCCATTATATCGTTCCAATCTTCTCCGGGAAGGCCAAGGATTACGTGTGCACAAATCTTTATACCTCCCTTATTCTTTGTACGCAATACGGCATCTTCGAATGACTTGTAATCATGTCCGCGATTTACTAACTGCAGTGTACGGTCGTGAATTGACTGTAAGCCGTATTCAACCCACACATGGTATTTTTTGGTATAGCTGTGAATAAGATCCAATATTTCATCAGTAATACAGTCTGGTCTTGTGCCGATAGAGAGGCCGATTACATCCTCGTTTAACAAAGCTTCATCATATCGTGCCTTAAGTGTATCAACATCTGCATACGTGTTCGTAAATGCCTGAAAGTAAGCGATGAACTTTTCGGCACCGTATCTTTTTTTCAAAAATTTCATTCCTTTTTCAACCTGTTCTTTTATAGGTACAATTGTTTCCCGGACATTTGGACTGAAGCTTTCATTAGCACAGTAAGTACATCCACCGACTCCTACAAATCCATCTCTGTTAGGGCATGTGAAACCGGCATGAATCGAAATTTTGTGAACCTTAACTGGGAAATTTTCCCTCAAAAAGTAACTAAAGGGATAATACCCATGCGTCTTTAACCATGTTTTTTGAGTTACGATTGTAGTCATTCTAAATAATCTATAAGGTAGAAATCTGATGCCAAAAGGGAAAAAGGATACTAACTCAATTCAGGAATTCCTCAATCCTTAAATTTTAAATATAACACATATTTTCTGATGGTTCAATCCGCAAGATTGGACTAAGTGTATGTTGTTTGAAATATGCCTTGAAAGGAATGTGGAATTAATAATCAGGTGATTGGCAGGTCTTTATGGAATAAACTTCTATAAATAAACGTAATACAGGCTTAAAACAATTGGTATGATTTACAGCTCTTGTAGATGTTAAGCTTGTTTTTTTCGGAATCGCTGATAATTTGCAGGTTTTAGGGGCTAAACAACATTGGCATCTGGATTCTGAGCCTTCTTTATATTTTTAATTCTTCTGCTCGCCTCACGACGACGTTTATCAGAAGGCTTCTCAAAATAAGCATAACGTTTTGATTGATTTATTATGCCTTCTTTGTCACATATCTTTTTAAATCTTCTTATAGCCTCACGTAAGCTTTCATTCTCAGAAATCTGAACTTTTGCCATAGAAAAACCAACTCCATTCCTGTTTAAGGTTAAATATACCGTTTAAACGGGTCATTCTATATGTTAGCTCACAAACCGTCAAGGAAAAAGTTAACATTATGATAAATATAGTACTTATGAAAATCTGAAAATGCCTACATGTTGTAATAGCTTCATAAAATAGCCCTATATATAACACACTCAAACTATTTTCTATGTCCTCTTAAACTGTTTCTCAAGTTCAGACATCTTAAATTCAAGTGTTGTAGGGCGGCCATGGGGACAAAAATCAGTAACAATTTCCTCTTTCCTTCGGTCCAGTAGCGATTGGATTTCTTGTGGAGACAACCGCTGGCCTGCCTTTACAGCACCTTTACAAGCCATTATTTTGCCGATTTTTCTTAAAATACCATCGGTTTCACCTTTAATTTCATCACTCTCAATCTCTTCCAAGACACTTTGAATAAGCCCATGAAAATCTAAATTCTTCAAGATTTGCGGATGTGTGCGAATAGCTACCGTACTTTTACCAAATTCTTCTACCCCCAGACCCAGGGTACAAAACTCGTTTTTGAGGTTCATAATAGTAACAAAATCACTAGGCGTTAATTCTATTAACTCCGGGATCAACAGTTTTTGTATTGCAAGTTTTGACGACTTAATATAGCTCCATATCTCGTGGAAAAGAATGATCTCGTGCAGGGCGTGCTGGTCAATTATGTTTAAACCGTCGGCTGTCTCTTCAACAATATACGAGTTGTGTACCTGAATGTAAGAAGCAAGCCTGCTTTCCCGTTTGAATAAACCTTCATCTTCTGAAGATTGTAAATGTTTCTGTTTATGTTCGTCTTTGCGGCAAGGGGTTTCTTTGTCCAGAGACCTCGAAAAGAAATCTGACATGGATTTCATCACAGATTCTTTTTTCTCATTCAATGATACGCCCTCACCCTGCCCGTGTGTGGCCCCGGCGCTGCTCTCAGGTACACTTCTTCCGGTGGCAGTCCCGGATGAGGTTTCTATTCCGGCTTGTTTATGCCTGCCCGCAATCTTCAGCGGAGAATGAAACTCCGTCTGCATTAGGGCTGAATGTATTGCAGCATATAACTGGTCGTGAATAAGCCCGGCATTCTTAAATCTGACTTCAATCTTCGTCGGATGCACATTAACATCCACATCCCTGCTGTCAATCTGAAGATTCAAAAAAACAATTGGAGACCTTTTTGACATCAACAGGTTTTGATAGGCAGAATTTATCGCATGAAAAATTATATTGTCTCTGATATACCTTCCGTTAAGAAAGATAAACTGCATCTTTGTATTTGGACGATTATGTGTAGGCGGCAGAATATAACCATATATAGAAATGTCAGGTTCTTTCAGATTTATGGCAATAAGATTTTTACCTATTTCGTTTCCATAAATAGTGGTTATTCTTTCCTTCAAGTCTTTGGCCGTTGGGAAAGTTAAGGTCTTTTTACCATTGTGGGTCACATTGAAATGTGTGTTTGGGTATGCCAATGCAAATCTTGTAACCATTTCTGATATATGGGCCATTTCAGTTTGTGTGCTTTTTAGAAATTTGCGTCTAACGGGGGTGTTATAAAATAAGTTATGCACATCGATCTGTGTACCCTCAGGCGCTCCTTTTTCTTTAATATTATCAAGATTTCCTCCCTCAATCTTGATTTCTGAGCCGGTTAATGTATCCCTTGTACGGGAGATAATCCTTGTCTGTGAAATAGCCCCTATGCTCGGGAGAGCTTCGCCCCGAAAACCCAACGTATTAATAGAAAAAAGATCTTCATCGCTTCTCAATTTACTCGTGGCATGACTTAAAAAAGCTATTTCTACATCATCCCTATCCATTCCAAGACCATTATCAGATACCCTTAAAAGTTTTTTACCGCCATCCTCCAGTTGGACCTCTATATGCGTTGCATCTGCGTCAATAGAATTCTCAATCAGTTCCTTCAAAACTGAAGCAGGACGCTCTATGACCTCACCCGCAGCTATTTTGGTTACAACAGTTTGCGGTAAAACCTTTATGTTTGACACTTGACCCCTTCCTTAAACTCTTCCATAAAGCTCCTGTATCTCTCTCCCTGATATGATATATGGATATCTCTCGACGTTTCGCCCACTGTTTCAATCGTAATTTTTATGAAATCATCCGGCAGGCACTCCATTACTTTGTCTGCCCATTCAATAATTGATATCCCTTCACCCCAGAAAAATCCAACACAGTCGATGTCGTACATTTCATCAGGTGATTTTACTCTGTACGCATCGAAATGATAAATAGGTATCCTTCCCATATACTGCTTTATTAACACATAACTCGGGCTTGTTACCTCTTTTCTATCCTTCACGCCCTGTCCTTCCGCAATTCCCTTGGTCAGATACGTCTTGCCCGCACCCAGTTGGCCCATAAGCGCTACTACGTCGCCAGCCTTAAGGAGAGAACCAATCAAATTTCCAAGTTCGATTGTCTGTTCAACTTCTCCGGTTTCGATGCGGACAGAATCATCAGTAACGGAAAATTTTATATTACTTAAAATGTTCATACCCTACAGGTTTAATTTTTTTCAGCTTGCCGTTTGAACCCTGCATGCTTATTCCATTTGATCTTTTGATATGACCGATTTTTGACAAACGAACGGGAAAAGAACTCGACGCCAGAAGTTTTTTGGACTCTTTTCCCGAAAGAGTAAAAAGTAATTCGTAATCCTCGCCGTCGTGAAGCGCATGATGAAGAGCTGAAAAGCCCGTTTTACGTGCCAGCTTCTTTGCATCTGCAGATACAGGCACTTCATCTTCATATAAAACAGCACCAACCCCACTCTCCTCAAGAATGTGATTTAAATCTGCAACCAGACCGTCACTTATATCTATCATAGAATTTATATTGAATTTCTTATTCAGTAACTGGCCCTCTTTCAGACGCGGCTTGAACGCAAAATGTTTTTTTAAAATTGAACCTCCCAGGGCGCCAGTTACCATTATTGCATCATCCACCTTTGCGCCTGAGCGGGTTACAGGGGTTAACCCTTTGTTTTCACCATACATCGCCACATTAACAACCAGCATTTTTTTACCGCTTACAACATCTCCACCTATTATTTTAATATTATAAGTATCGGCCTCTCTCTTCATCCCCAGGAATAGTTCTTTGGCAAGTTTTGTCCTGGTCTCTTGAGGAAAACAGATAGAAACCACGGCATATTTAGCCGAGCAACCCATAGCCGCGATATCACTGATACTGCATGCAATTGATTTTTTTCCAATTTCTCCGGGTGTATTCTTTTTCAGGTCAAAGTGTGTACCTTCTACCAGCATATCTGTGGTAACCAGGCATTGCTTATTACCATTAATTTTTATAGAAGCACAATCATCACCGATACCAATGACAATGTTTTTATCTTCTTTTTGATTACTTCTTATCCATTTTATAAACGAAAATTCATTCATCTTCAGCTCTAAATATATTTATTACCCATTATCATATAAGTTACAAAAATTAGAAATCGTACCCAAATTCTTGAGCTTTGCTTGATTTCCATGATATAATCTATTACCATTAAAACACTGAAAATTCAACAGCTAATCTTCCATATTATAATATTCTAAAATGTCAACACAGGAACTTCCCGCATGTGTCAATATTGGCCGCACATCGAGTCTTTCCTGCCTATTTCAATAACTGATTTCCCAAGGGTAGATGGAGATAGACAACGTATTAAAAACTGCCTGGATCAAGCAGTTGAAGGCAGACTGGAAAACTGCCAATTACCATTATTTTAAAGACTCAATGCGACTCCCAAGCCTTGAGCTTTCTTCCACAGAGGGAGTTTTAGGCAAGTGGAAGGGCAGTTATCACAGACACCTTTCTATCAGCATTAACTTAATATCCAACTATACGTGGGAATATGTTCAGGAGGTTCTCTATCATGAAATGGCCCACCAGTATGTAGAAGAAGTTTTAGGCATCTGTGAGGAATTGCCACATGGAGAGGCATTCAAGCGGATTTGTCTGGAAAACGGCATCGATTCCACGGCCACAGGTAATATTCAATCCTGGGTAGAAAAACGGAAAAACAACTCCACCATAAGTTCAGAAAACCACAAGATACTGGACAAGGTTCACAAACTATTGGCATTGGCCCAAAGCCCCAACGAGCATGAGGCTCAGAATGCCATGGCCAAGGCCCATGAGTTTTTATTAAAACACAACCTGTCGTTACTGGATGTGCAAACCAAATGGAACTACATCCACAAGCAAATCGGAGAAGTGGGAAGGCGGAATCCCATCAAGACTATAATCAGCGCCATAATTACCAGGTTTTTTTTCGTGGAGGCTATCTGGACATTCGGGTATGACCAACATAAAGACCAGAGTGGTCAGGTTCTGGAAATTTACGGAACACCAGAAAACGTTGAAATGGCGGAGTACGTGTATGATTACCTTCAAAACATCTCAGAATTTTTATGGATAGAGCATAAGGAACGAAAAAAAATCAACGGGAACAGACATAGACGTTCCTTTATTTACGGCCTTCTGGACGGGTTTTATAATAAGCTGGATGGACGGGTTATTGAACATAAATCCAAAAAGCTGGTCTGGAAGGGAGATCCCCGGCTCAAGGAGTTCTACCGGCGAAGAAATCCAAAACTCGTACACTCCTCCTCCAGATATACCAGCAGCAGTACGGATGCATACAATTCAGGAATAACTCAGGGCAGAAGCTTAGTCATCCATAAGGGCATTCACGGAGAAGGCAAAGGGAAGGTTAAACTTTTGAATTGAATAAAAAAACCCCTGAGAGGAACTTTGCCTCCCAGGGGTTTCTTATATTTGAATGTGATAGCAAGAAGCCTTAAATCCAGTCTTCGGATAGAATTTGACCGCCTGCTACGTCCACAACTACCTGCTTGATCGGTATCTTGCGGGTAGCCTTATCAGAACCGGATTTCGCAATATGAGTCAAACCCATACAGCAGGGTACCTTCATGATCATAACTGTCAAGGTATTGATTTTTGAATCATCAATCAAAGCTGCTATCTTATCAATATAAATTTCCTGCTCTGAATCCAGCTTTGGACAGGCAATGGCCAGACTCTTTCCCTTAAGATAATCCTTGTGGAAATCTGCCAATGCAAAAGGCACACAGTCTGCAACTAATAAAATATCTTTCTCCTGAAAATATGGCGCTTCTGGAGAGACCAGATGTAGCTGAATCGGCCATTGCTTCAGTTGAGACTGGCGCGCGCCTGTCTCATCAGCTTGTGAATCGTCATCGCTGAAATCCATTGTTTGTGAACTCGGACATCCTTCACCCATTTTGAATCCTCCTCATTCAAAATTGTTTGCCTATACGGCTAAGATAAACCATATATGTTAGCTGATTATCATATGCTATGTCAAGAGTTGATTATTTTAGATTTTATAGACAAAAAAAACTCTAGAAATGTGCAGTCAAGGGAAGGTAAAAAGGAAAAATAATAAAACTATATTGACTTTATATTGATATTATAATAACCTTTTAACATGGGGGAAATTTTAGGAGCGGATGTTGATATCAAGTCATGTGAGCTTCTTGAGGATTTTTTTAAAATGAAGGGGCATGATGTAATTATGGCATGTAGCGGTATGCAGGCATTTGAAACGGCTATAAGTGAAAAGCCAGACATAGCCCTTCTTGAGATAAGGATGCTGGAAAGGGATGGTATGGAGATTTTGAGGTGCATGAAGGAATCTGCCAGGGATATTGTTATTGTAATGTTAACAAAGCTGCTAGGGCAGCTCTCAAGGCGGGTGCGAATAATTATATAACCAAACCTATTAATTATGCTTTACTAGAGACGGAGATTCTCTCTCGTTATATGAAATAACGGGAATAATTTTCTCATAAGCGCCAGAAAGGGATCCCCCATTAGAAAATCCTTCTTAAGCACAAAAACATCAACTTTTTTTGTATTATCAATTTTGATATTGAGATATGGAAACTCCAGATCGGGAAAAAGCCCATGATGAATGGGTAGCAATTAAAGAAGAAACTCAGGAATGGGTCAAAGAGTTAGCTGATATGCTTTCTGAAAATGGCATTCCATCCCGTTTAACTCTTGCTCCGGGATGCAGCGCAGGAACGTGCGGGTGCAAATTCCGTCTTCTGGTTACCAAAGAGGATGTTCAGGCAGCACTTGATAGAATTGATAAATATTACATGACTGTGCATCCGGAGCTCAGAGAATCACAGGAATGGGCAGATCAGGACAGATGCCCTGCCTGCGGTCACCATGTTGGTAAGGATGCAAAGGAATGTTCTGACTGCGGGTTATTGCTTATTATCGATGAAGCGTAGCAGTCTATTACATTAAAGTAGTAAACACACACCTCAAGATGGAATATCAAATATCAACGTTGTAGCGTTCCTCCAAGTGTTGTACCTGTTTTGTCTAGAGTAATTTCCTCGGTAGAATTATACACCGGTTTGCTGTCAGGTTTTAGCTCTTTTAAAAGATGGGGGTATTTTTCTTTTACCTGTTTCATAAGCTCAGGATCTAATTTTGCTTTATACAGGGTTTTCACCCCGGAAAACTGTTCAATGTTTAAGTTATATACTCCCTCAAGATTAGCACCCTGAAGATGGGCATTCATAAGGTTGGTATTATAAAGTCTGGCATTCTTAAGATTGGCTCCCAAAAGGATTGCGCTCTCAAGATTAGCACTCTGAAGGTTAGCTCTTCCAAGGTTGGTGCCAGAAAGGTTGGTATTCTCAAGATTGGCACTCTCAAAGTTGGTACCCGAGAGGTTGGCTTTCTCAAGATTGGCATCTTTAAGATCGGCGCCTACAAGGTTAGCTCCGATAAGATCGGCTCCTTCAAGGTTGGCACTTTCAAGGTTGGCCTTCGTAAGGTTGGCTTTCGTGAGGTTAGCTTTATCAAGGTAAGCTTGCACCAGGTGGGCTCCCACAAGATTTGCTTCGTTAAGGTTGGCTCCCTCAAGATCGGCAGCCTGAAGGTTAGCTCCCTGAAGAATGACTCTCTCAAGGTTGGCTCCCTCAAGATCGGCTTTACCAAGGTTAGCTCCCTCAAGCTTAGCTCTTCCAAGGTTGGCTCCATTAAGATTGGCTTCCCAAAGGTTGGCCGACAATAGATTAGCTCCCTGCAGGTTAGCTCCCTGAAGTATGGCTCCATCAACTTTGGCCCCCTGTAGTACAGATCCCACAAGGGTGGCTCCCTGCAGGTTAGCACTTTCAAGATTAGCGTTCAAAAGGTTGGCTCCCTGCAGGTCGGTTCCCTGAAGATTAGCCTTGCCAAGGTTTGCTTCCTGAAGGTCTGCCCCCTGAAAGTTTGCCTCCTGAAGGTTTGCCTCCTGAAGGTTGGAGTTTGTAAGACTGGCGCCTATAAGACTGGCGCCTTTAAGACTGGTTTTAACGAGATTGGCTCTATCGAGGACAGCTCCAGAAAGACTGGCGGCCTGAAGGTTGGCTCCCTCAAGATTGGCACTAACAAAGAAAGCACCTTCAAGATTGGCTCTCTCAAGTATGGATTTCTGAAGATTAGTTCCTTCAAGGATAGCTTCTTTGAGGTTGGCCCCCTCAAGGTTGACTCCCTCGAGATTGGCTCTCTCAATGATGGCTCCAGTAAGATTAACTTTCACAAGATTGGCTCCCTCAAGGTTGGCTTCCTGGAGGTCTGCTCCTTCAAGATTGGCTCCCTCAAGATTGGCTTTTGTAAGGTTGGCATGCCAGAATCTGGTTATTGTAAGATCGGCTCCCTGAAGGTTGGCCCCCTGGAGGTTGGCCCCCTGGAGGTTGGCTCCCTCAAGGTTGGCTTCCTGAAGCCTGGCTCCGGAAAGATTGGTTTCTACAAGGACGGCTTTCTCAAGGTTGGCTTTCTGAAGGTTTGCTTTTTCAAGGTTAGCTCCTTCAAGGTTGGCTTCCCTGAGCCTGGCACCCTCAAGGTTGGCTTCCTGAAGCCTTGCCCCCTCAAGATTAACTCTTTCAAGTTTGGCCATCCCAAGGTTGGCACCAACCAGGTTGGCTCCCAAAAGTCTGGTTCCCTCAAGATTGGCTTTCCCAAGACTGGCTTCTTTAAAGTTGGTACCCTCAAGGTTGGCTCCCTCAAGATTGGCTCCCTCAAGGTTGGCTCTCCAAAGGTTGGCACCCAGCAGACTGGCTCCCTGCAGCCTGGCTGCTAAAAGAACAGCATCCTGAAGGTTAGCTCCCTCTAGATTTGCATTCATAAGGTTGACTTTCGTAAGGTCAGCCTTCGCAAGGTTAGATTGCCAGAGATTAGCTCCCTCAAGGCTGGCCATCTGAAGGTTGGCTCCCTCAAGGTTGGCTTCTGTAAGTTCAGCTCCCACCAGATTAGCGCCTGCCAGGCTAGCCTCCACAAAGCGGGCTTCCGCGAGATTGGCCTTTTCAAGACTGGCATCCTGAAGGTTTGCATTTGCAAGGTTTGCTTTCCAAAGATTTGCTTTATGAAAGTTTGCTCTCGCAAGATTAGCTCCCTCAAGGTTGGCTTCCTCAAGCTTGGCTTTCCTGAGGTTGGCTCCCTCAAGATTTGCACCTTCAAAATTATAACCTCTCAGATTGTTTTTCGGAATCAACGTATTATGCATTGCCGGCAGTCCAATGTTACTGAGAACGTCTTCACTATAGTACGCTAATACCCA
>CAJXKT010000043.1 GCA_913055705.1 uncultured bacterium | reverse complement strand
ATCATTATGTTATGGTAATATTTTTATTTAAAGAGGCTTTTGGGATTGTTTTTCTCCTTAACCCCTACAGATAATCCATTTGCCTCCTCGATATATATTCCGTAGGCATTTAAACCTAAAGTTTCTCATAATATCATACCCTTTAAGTCCTTAGCATTATACTATTTGTAATCAATATTACAAGTGATTCTTTTCTAAAGTAGCCTTAATTCCCTTTTAAGAAGAAATTACACAATTTTTGTCTATTTTAGCATAAAATGACACATCGTCCTCTTGTTGGTATCACAACCTTTTTCGCAATCGGCATATTTACAAATTATTTAGTCGAAATTCCCTCTTTTATTGTTTTACCAACCATCTTTTTAGCAATAATTGTATATACATTTTTATTTATATTTCACTCCCGCCAAAATGCTGCAGGACCGGTTAGGAGCGGCGTTCTAACACTTCTTATTTTAATATTCCTGACAGGTATATTATATCATCATTTTAGATCTAACTCTAATCCAGGCAATAACATATCAAATGTTATAAGTACTGAAAAAATTCTCATCCACCTGCGAGGTGTAATTATCTCGCCGCTTATTGACAAGTATGTGCAAGGCCTTCCATTGTCTTCAGTAGTAAAGCATCGCAAGAAGATGTCGAACTTTTTACTGCGGGTAGAGGCCGTAGAATGTACCTCGCAGGCCGAAACAGCCCGGCACACAACTACCAGGACAACGTATTTAGAAGATTTTGTGCGCGAGACAAAGTTGCGGGAATGGAGAAATGTTTCGGGAACAATCAAAGTAAACGTTTATCCAACAAGGGAGGAAGAAAAAACGTTGCCGGGTAAGCGGCCTTATCTTTCAGATGAGTTGAATTACGGGGACAAGGTTGAACTCACCTGCAAAATCTCTATACCTTCGGCATCACGCAATCCGGGACAGTTTGACTATAAAAATTACCTTAAAAAGCAAAGGCCGCGTATTGATGCCGTAGCAAGTGTCCTAAGTGCCAATAATATAAAGGTCTTATCCGAAGGCAACGGAAATTATTTTTTTACATTTGTCTATGGCCTGAAGAAACAATTAAATGCAGTTATTGAAAGACATGTAAAGGAAGGGAGTATTCCTCTCGTCAATAGCATCTTGCTCGGCGATCGTGAGAAAGTACCGGTAAATTTGATGGATGGTTTTTTGCAGACGGGAACCATCCATTTCCTGGCGATCAGTGGTTTGCATGTTGGTATTCTGGTTATCTCTTTACATTATTTATTAAGGCTTTTCAGACTCAACACAAGATACTTGGCAATAATTATCATACTGGTGGTGTTCTTATATGCTGCTATTACGGGAATGAAGTCTCCAATTATTCGGGCAGGCATAATGGTAGCTGTTTATTATGGAGCCTTTATAGTTAACAGACGCTGGGACCTCCCAAACAGCATCGCAGCGGCAGTATTTATCATCCTCTTGATTAACCCTTCCGACCTGTTCAACGTTGGCTTTCAGCTTTCGGTCCTTGCAGTGCTTGGGATTGTATACTGTTCAAATAGACTTGAAAATTTCTTCTGGAAATCAACCCTTCTGGTAGAGAAACTGCAGGCGAAAGAAGAGAGGAACGAGCCATGGTTTCTATTAATAATATACTGCAGAAAGACATTTTGTGTATCCCTGGGCGCCTGGATTGCTGTGATGCCACTCATAGCGTATTATTTTCATATCGTAACTCCCTTGACCGTCTTTTTGAATATTCTAATATTTCCGCTGGTCTGGCTTATACTGGTTGGAGGTTTTATAGTATTAATATTAGGGCTTGTATTCCCTATTCTGGTAGCACCGTTTTCGTGGTTAGTTTCATATTCTGAGATTATGCTGGAAAGTCTTATTCTACTTTTTTCAACATATCTTAAGACATTCTTTTATACATCAACGCCATCATGGCTATGGATAATAGTTTACTACTTGATAGTCACATCCTTCATACTAAGGGAAAAATTCAAGATCAAGATAGCTTATATGTTAATTCTAACCTTGATTATTTTAAATATTTTTCTGTTTCCAGGTCTGTTTGGCCGTGCTCAGGACGGTCTTAAGCTTACCTGTTTTGATGTGAGGCATGGAGCCTCTTTTTTTATACAGTTTCCTGGCGGTAAAAACATGCTTTTTGATACAGGTACAAAGAGTAATTATGATGTTGGAAAATTTATCGTTGTTCCTTTTCTGTGGCAGGAGGGGATAAAGAAGATAGATACCGTAGTTATATCTCATGAGCACGATGATCATTGTAATGGCATGCCCTCTATTGTTAAGCGGTTCAGGGTTGACAATGTCTTTGTGAATAAATTCTTCTTACAGTCCGGAAATAGAGTTGAGTTACTGAAACTTTTTAAAGAAGAAAATGCGAAGACAGGCTTAGTAGCAGATGGATTGGAAATTAAAGGTTATGACCCGGCAAAAATCATGGTACTTAACCCGCCTGACAAGGATATGTTGAGGAATGAGGGTTCCCCGATAGAAAATTTATCCATAAACGATTCATCCAGTGTACTGCTCATTGACTATAAGGGCTACAGGATACTATTGTGTGCTGATATAGGTAAGATGGGGATAGAGACACTTTTGTCCCAGCCTAACAAACTGGCGGGCAGGCGGGGAAAGGGTAGTGTAGATGCAGACGTGATCCAGATTCCGCATCACGGAGGTTTTTGTGAAAAGACAGAAGATTTGCTTAAACGGGCAAGTCCGAAATATGCAATAATAAATGGAACTGTTAAAGACATTTCACCATCTACAATTGAGACCTACCAAAAGCATGGAGTTAGTTTATTCAAGACACATGAAGACGGCGCAGTAACATTTACTATAGATGAGGATGGTATTAAAGTGTCGAAGTTTCTTGGGCAGGACTGAGAGAATTAGACACGAATTTCACAGATAGACACTAAGGTTAAAGACAAAGAAAAAGAAAGAAGCAAGATGCTAGAGACATGATTGAAAATTAATGATTGAAGGATTCCCTCCTGACATTCAGGCGGGCAGAGATATACGCAGATTTTGGAGATTAATGACGAATAACTAATGACAAGAAATAAGCCTTTAACTTTAGGCACTTCAAACTTTAGCTCACTTTAGTCACTTACTTATCTTTTATGAACACCGTATTCTGCTTTCAAGCTCTGACTCTGATTCTTTATGCTAGTATCGCATCCAGCATCTAGTATTTATCCTGTCAATCCTGTCCAAAAGGCGTTAGCTTAAACTGTTCTGCGGCATGATATGAACTTCTGACAAGGGGACCCGATTCAACATGCCTGAATCCCATCTTCTCGCCCTCATATTTTAGGTGTATGAATTCATCGGGGTGGTAGAAACGTTTTACTGGCAGGAACCCTTTACCGGGGCAAAGGTACTGTCCGATAGTAAGTATGTCGCATCCAACATCTCTCAGGTCACTCATCACATCTATTATCTCATCATGTTCTTCACCCATACCGAGGATGAGGCCGGACTTGGTAGTTAGCTCAGGATCGATCTGTTTTGCTTCCTCTAATAAACTAAGCGAACGATTGTAGTCAGCACCCGGCCTTACGTCCGGATACAGTCTCGGTACAGTCTCAAGATTGTGGTTGAGTATATGCGGGCTTTCATTCAGGACGATTTCGACGGCTTTCTCTGAACCTTTGAAATCGGGTATCAGTACCTCTATTGTGCATGTAGGATTTTCAGTGCGGGTGGCCTTTATTGTCTTTGCGTAGTGGCCTGCGCCACCGTCAGGGAGGTCGTCCCTGGTGACAGACGTAATAACGATATGCCGCAGGCCTATCTGTTTAACTACCCGCGCAATCTTTTCTGGTTCTCCCTCCTCAAGTGCTGATGGAACTCCTTTAGCAACTGCACAAAAATTACATCTCCGTGTGCAGACATCTCCGAGTATTAAAAATGTCGCAGTACCCTGTCCGAAGCATTCTCCAATGCTTGGACAGACGGCCTCTTCACATACCGTATGCAGGTTGGCAGTTCTCAACAGGCCTTTTATCCTGTGGTATTCTTCGCCTCCCGGCAGTTTAACCCTGAGCCAATCGGGACGATTTGTCTGCATCTTTTGTACCTCTTCAACATTTATAATATGAAGAATATGGGAACACAATACTTAAATATTGAATTATAGTATGTGATTTGGTAATCTTATTCCATGGAACGTATTATCATACAGGAATTTTTTTAAGCAACATGCCCGAACATGTCGGTCGACCATCAATGCGAAGTTACTCAATATAATTGAGGTAATATCCGGAATATCGCTAATCAGGTTTTATTGCTTATTTTTTTACATAATTTGTTAGAATTTTCAGGTAACAAGTATTTTTTAAGGTGCAGTTTAGTCATGGGAAAGATTGTTGCAATTTGCATAAGCAAGAAAAAGGGTGTTCAAAAAAAAGACGTAAAGCAGTGTAGATTGATTGAAAATTATGGCTTAGAGGGTGATGCTCATGCCGGTTCCTGGCATCGTCAGATTAGTCTGCTTTCAATAGAAGGTAGATTGGTCATGGAAAATAAAGGTATAAAACTCGATGCCGGTGACTTTGGAGAGAACGTGCTGACTGAAGGCGTTGATTTTGCTAACATCATGGTAGGCAATGAGTTGCGACTTGGGGAAGACGCCTTGGTAAGGGTTACTCAGATAGGCAAGGAGTGTCACGATAGATGCAATATTTATTACCAGGTGGGTGATTGTATCATGCCGAGGGAAGGTATCTTTGCCGAAGTTTTAAAGGGCGGCGAGATAAAAATAGATGATGATATTGAGTTTATAAATGATAAAGGCGGCAGTTCTAACAATTAGCGACAAAGGTTCAAGGGGCGAAAGAGAAGACAAGAGCGGCGAGGTGATCAAGGAGAAGTTGGGTCACATTAATGCCGAGGTTGTTGCATATGAGATAGTGCCTGATGAGCGGGAAATTATCTCCCAGACCATCAGGAGTTTCGCCGATAGGGCGAATTTGATTTTGACCACAGGGGGCACGGGAGTAAGCCCCAGAGATGTTACACCTGAAGCAACCAGAGACGTGATAGAGAGGGAGCTGCCCGGTTTTTCGGAAGCCATGAGAGCGGAAAGTTTCAAGGTTACTACAAGATCTATTGGATCACGAGCTGTGTCAGGGATGTATAAAGATACGCTGATTATTAACCTCCCCGGCAGCCCTAAAGGAGTTTCAGAATGCTTGGGCGTTGTACTGGAAGCGATTCCGCATGTTCTGGAGGTAGCAGGGGGAAAAGCCTCTGACTGCGGCAAGGATGCAAAGCCGCATAGTTGAATATCAGGCTAAATTATTATAAGGCAATTGATGACATTTCAGGAAATAATATTTAATCTCCAAAAATATTGGGCTGATCAAGGATGCGTAATACTGCAGCCGTATGATATTGAAATAGGTGCCGGTACCTTCAATCCATCAACTTTTCTAAAGGTTCTCGGGGGAAAGGCGTGGAAATGTGCTTATGTAGAACCTTCAAGGAGGCCAACGGATGGGCGTTATGGTGAAAATCCTAACAGGTTGCAGCATTATTATCAGTTTCAGGTAATCATAAAGCCGTCCCCCGAAGACTCTAAGTCCATATATATAAACAGTTTACGTTCACTTGGAGTCGATTTGGTTAAACATGATGTACGTTTTGTAGAAGACGATTGGGAGTCACCAACTCTGGGTGCTACCGGATTAGGTTGGGAAGTATGGCTTGACGGTATGGAAATAACCCAGTTTACGTATTTCCAACAGATTGGCGGGATTGAGCTGGATGTTATTTCACTTGAGCTGACCTATGGCCTCGAAAGAATCGCCATGTTTATCCAGGAGAAAGAATCCGTATACGATTTGGAATGGGTGGATGGGTGTACTTATGGAGATATGCACAAGTTAGATGAAGAGCAATTTTCGAGATATAATTTTGAGGTTGCGGATATTCCCATGCTTCTTGAGCAATTCGATATGTACGAAAAAGAGTGCAAGAAGCTATTAGAGGACGGAATCATCATTCCCGCGTACGATTATGTATTAAAATGCTCGCATACATTTAATATGTTGGATGCCAGAAAGTCAATAGGTGTTGCACAGCGTACGAGATATATAGGGAGGGTAAGGAGCCTGGCAAAGGGTTGCGCTGAAGGCTATCTAAGGCTGATAGAAGATGCGAACGATTAAGAACCTCGATTTAAATAGAGGGTATTTCAGGGTGAGGCTAAAATTATTATCTGTGGCTTATTTGACGTGTGGACCGGTCATGAAATTTAGTTTCGCAACAATACCTTCGAATTGAGCATTATTGGAAAACTCAATTGTAATTTTCCCCTTTCCATTTCTCTCCATAATAGAGACCTTTGTTCCAACAGCCCTTCTTAGTCCGTCTTCCAGGTCCAGAATTTGTGGTGATTTGATTAATTTAGGGGTCAGTTTGATACCCATAGGTGATTTTGTGGGATCGGCAATGGTTTTACCACCAGAAACGATTTGTTCTACTTCGCGGACGGAGAGATCTTCGTTTGCTATCCTTTCGCTAAGGTTTATCTGCTTTTTGGGGTCTTTTAGGGATAAAAGGGAGCGTGCATGGCCCATTGAGATTGTTCCACGTGAAACAAAATCCTGGACTTCTTCCGGCAGATCCAGCAAACGGAGTGTATTTGCTATGGTAGACCTGTCCTGTCCAACATTTTTTGCGATTTGTTCTTGTGTTAAACTGAAATGGGTTTTTAATTCTGAAAAAGCAGTGGCCTTTTCGATTGGGTTCAGGTCTTCTCTCTGTATGTTTTCTACCAATGCAAGCTCTATGGTCTTTAAACTGTCAGCATTTTTTACGATTGCACGTAATTCTTTTATTCCCAATTGCTTAGATGCTCTCCAGCGTCTTTCCCCTGCTATTATTTTATACCCTTTGCTTGTGGGACGAACTATTATTGGCTGTAAAACTCCATGTTCTCGTATAGAATTTACCAACGATTCCATTTGGGGGCCTGAAAATTTCTTGCGTGGTTGCGCTTCATTTGGTTGGATATCTGCTATGTTGATTCGCAAGATCTTTTCGCTGGATTCGACGCCAATCGCCTCTCCCAGCAGAGATTCCAGGCCGCGTCCAAGTTTCTCTTTGTTTGCCATTTGATTATTTAAGGATTATAAGCTTTTCAATGTTTTATTTGAAAATTAATTAGGTATTACGTAGCAGATTATGTTTTAATATTCAAGAAAAATATTCAAGAAGCGATAGGAAAAATCTAATGTTTTATTATGAAAATTCTAATCCCGTTAACTATTAACAGTTTTAAGGAAATTATCAGGCAGCCGTTCTATTATGTTATTCTTATCTCAGGTTGTTTGATAATGCTGATGTCGTTAACCTTTACATTCTTTGCATTTGGGGAGGAGGCAAAGATGATACGAGATATGGGGGTTTCTACTATAACTATTAGCGGCCTCCTGACAGGATGCCTCTCTTCCTCTGTCTTGATCGCAAATGAATTTGAGAGACAAACCGTGCTGGCCGTGCTATGTAAGCCAATAGCAAGGATACATTATATCCTGGGAAAATATCTGGGAATTATCCTGGCTACTATAGTATTAATACTTTCCCAGGGTCTGGTTCTGGAAATTGCACTGATAATCAATAAATATAGTAAGATTTCAAGCGGTTTATCCGATGTTTCCGGCCTGATAGATTATGTTTGTTTGCTGGGAATTTATTTTTCCTTGCTACAGGTCTTAATCCTTACTGCGATATCTCTCGTTTTGTCACTTTATCTTAATACAGCAGCAAATTTAACTATTTGTCTGCTTGTCTTTATTCTTTGTCATACTTTCAGTTACATCTTACCATTTTACAGCCATGGATATATCATTGTAAGTATTGTTACACCAATATGTTACGCATTATTTCCAAACTTTCAAAATCTAAATTTGATGTCTATAAGTGGAACAGTTGCCGACCCGGTATTATTCTGGCAGAAAGGCACAATACTACAATATACAGTATGTAATACTTTCTATACTGCTATATACTGTATGGCTATTATATGGTTGGCGGTTACTCTATTTAAAAGAAGGGAAATTGCCTGATGTGAGTTTATTGTGCAAGTCGGCCCTATAAAGCAACTCAAGGTCCGCCTTGGGCGGAAATTGTAAATATTGAGTATTTACGTTATTTATTTTCAGTAAACAATTAAGTTTAAGTACAGGAAGGTGAATTATAATGACAGTAGAAAAAATGGAATTTAAGACGGAAGTCAAACAGATCCTCGATTTAATGGTACACTCTCTCTATTCCCATAAAGAGATTTTTCTTAGAGAACTTATCTCCAATGCCTCTGATGCCATTGACAAGGCACAATATGAGTCTTTAACAAATAAAGAAATCCTGGAAGAGGAAAAGGATTGGAAGATTAAGATTACAGCAGACAAGGACGCCGGTGTACTGACAATCAGTGATAACGGAATCGGCTTGACTAAAGATGAAGCGATTGAGGAACTCGGAACGATTGCTCACTCAGGGACAAAGGAATTTATTGCGGCTTTGCAGAGCAAGGAGGTAAAAGACAATCCTGAACTGATTGGTCAATTTGGAGTCGGATTTTATTCAACATTTATGGTTGCAGACAAGGTTACTGTGGTTTCAAGAAAGGCAGGGGCGGGCGATAAAAAAGGCGTTAAGTGGGAGTCCGACACAGACGGTTCTTTCACCGTAGAAGATGTGGAAAAAGAGAAGAAAGGTACTGACATAGTCCTGCATCTCAAAGAAGAGGAAAAGAAATATCTCGATGAGTGGGAGATAAAGAGTACCATCAAGAAATATTCTGATTTTATTGAGCATCCTGTCGTAATGGATATTGAACGGGAGCAGGAAAGTAAACTGGATAAAACTCAGAAGGTTAAAGTAAAGGAAGAGGAGACTCTAAATTCAAGAAAGGCTATCTGGCTTAAGAACAAATCGGACATAACCGAGGCCGAGTATAATGAATTTTACAAACACGTTTCTCATGATTACACAGAGCCGGCAAAGGTGGTTCACTACAAGGCAGAAGGGGCTTCGGAGTTTACATCCCTTCTTTATATCCCTTCAATGAGGCCTGTCGATATTTATTATAAAGAGTACAAGATAGGGCCGACTCTTTACGTCAAAAGGGTAAAAATAATTGACCATTGCGAAGAGTTAATACCGCCATACCTGCGGTTTGTAAAGGGAGTGGTAGACTCTTCAGATTTACCATTAAATGTTTCGAGAGAGATACTTCAGAATAACAAACAGGTTGAAGTTATAAAAAACAGTATCACAAAAAAAGTGCTTGATACTTTACGTGATATGAAAGAGAAAGAGTTTGATAAATACGTCAGTTTTTATAACGAATTTGGCAGGGTTTTGAAGGAAGGCGTTCATATGGATTTTTCCAGAAGGGAAACTATCGGAGAACTCCTTATCTTTCCTTCCACAAAAACTGAAAAGGGTAAATACAGGACCATTCCGGAATACGTTAACAACATGAAGGAAGGCCAGGAAGATATATATTATATCACGGGTACATCACTGGATGAAACATTGCAATCACCATACCTTGAAGCATTTAAGGAAAAGGATTATGAAGTCCTGATTATGCTGGAAGATATTGATGATGTTATCATGAGCAGTTTTGAGTACAAGGGGAAGAAATTTAAATCTGCCATTAAGGGTGATGTTACTCTGGATAAATCTGAAAAAGAGGAGAAGGAGAAGGCTGGAAAGAAATACAGAAAACTCCTGGATCTTATACGGGACCGTCTTGACGATGTAAAAGAAGTCAGACTTTCGGGGAGACTGAAAGACTCTGCCTGCTGCCTTGTTGGTGATGAAGGAGAGATGGACCCACAGATGGAAAAGCTCTTAAAGTCAATGGGTCAGGACGTACCTGAAAGGAAGAGAATTCTCGAAATCAATCCATCACATCCGATCTTTGTAGCCATGAACGGAATATTTGAAGAAGACAGGAAGAGTAAAGTCCTGGAAAATTATACAGATCTCCTTTATGACCAGGCGCTCTTACTGGAAGGCTCAAAACCAAAAGACTCTGCTGCCTTTGCAAAAGCTATCTCGAAGCTTATGGTAGAAAACGTTCAGCATGTAAAGACCTGAGTGTTTCAGGCGTTATGTAAGATTCGGGCAAGATTAAGTATGTAGTGGATGGCGTTTGTAGATTTTTTTGTTCCGGATGCGGCAGTCAACCCTTTTTATAACGTTTAATAGTATTGTAGGCCTTATTGATTTCAACGGTAAGTTCCTTGGCCTTTTCCTGAAGTTCTTCACCCAGGTGTGAAACCTTGTCCGGGTGGGACTTGGCCATTCTCTCCTTGTAAGCACTTTGCACCTCTCTCCATGGGGCATCAGGACTGACATGCAACACTCTGTATGCCTCATTCAGGCCCATTTGGCCACCGGGTTCATTCTTTATATTTGATTGTGACCGGTCTCTTGAATAATAATTTCTCGAACGCTTTTGTCCTTTAAACTTTTGCCATATATAGTACAAAAACCCGGAAGCAATAAGGTCGTCAAAGATAAGTGGATGTAAATCCAGCGGGCTTACGATATATATGATTAAAATTATTATTAATATTAAATATGTAAATTTTGACATTGAATCTTTGCATTTACTATTTAATTTCTAAGTTGAAGTACTTTTGAATAAGGCCGTCTAAAAACTTGTAATAACCCGAACTCTGGGAGGACTTTTCATCGCAATACAATAAAGTATTATTGCCGGAATCCAGGATAATTGGTATTTCCAGGAAACCCAGTTGTTTTTTAAGTTTTTGCTTGACCCATTGTCGGGCATCATCGTCTATTGACGAAGAGATCAGGAGTGGAAAACTCGCAGTCACACAATGCATCTGTTTTGGGAACACATCATTATTTTTTATTGAGTAGCTCAGTGTGATCTTGGAGAACGCTTCAATGAACTCCTTTGTTACTCTATCTGCAACACCCATAATTACAAAAATGTTTACCTGTGTCGTCTTGAACCAGGAGATTTTAAACTGTTGACCTGAGGCCACAATAGAATCAAATTGATCAAATTTTTCCTCATTAAATTTGAAACCATCCTGTTTAAGCTTCTCGCAAATAGCTGAAATGCATCTGTTTTCAATCAAGCTCATTGTTTATTTCCTTTCGATAAAAGCATATCTTATTTTTCATTCAAATCAAGGGTTGTTTTTTGCAAGCTGGTTCTTCAAAAAAGCCCTCAAAGGCATTGAGTAATTCCTTCTTATTCATGTTTTTATGTTTGTTTGTAAGAAGCGAGGAAAGTTGTTTTTTCATATTTCTTAAATAAATCCTGTTATCATAAATCAAGCGTGCCGCATCCTGAAGTTCCAGATATATTTCCAGTGGGTCCTCGCTCGGGCTGCTTATGGTACAGCGATTCTCCATCCATTGCCATTCGCATGCCAGATTCAGCTTCTTCTTAATAAACTTATTCAATATAGTTTGAAACCAGACACGATGATACTTCCTATCAAAAATTATATAAGCAGGCTTGCCCCAATGACCTTCGCATGACGACCATGTTGATATTCCAATAGACGAAATAGCCTTCGCTAAACGGGCTATGAAAGGTTCTAAATCGTATACACGAACTTTGGGCAGATGTTCAATCTCCTTAAATTGATTAAACTTGCCATACCAATCCCTCTCCCAATTTAAACGAAACAGCTCAATGGGAATTTCATTCGTAAATACTTCGTTCAAATATTGAATATTATTAATATCAAATAGTTGAATGTTTATATCATCAAAGTATGCATGACGGTAGCTGGCATCACCTTCTTTGTCATTCTCATTTATAGAATCCTGATGTGGTTTATTACAGATATCTTTATAGTTAATATTTTTCAGTATTTCCAGAAACTCACAATCATCTACATGTGATTCATCACTTAAACGTACTTTTTCGGAGCTACTGTCAACCTCCAACAAAAACCCTCGTGCTGAGAAGATTTCATAAAAACGGTCGTGGTGTTTACTTTTGCCGTTAGTTATCTTTTCAATGAATTTTTCTACAATTGATGCTTTCATTATTTTTATTTGATGGGGAGGGAGTACGGTGAAGACACTATAATATCCAGTAAAAATGCTCTAGGATTATATGAAATATACCCTTTAAGAGTAAATAATAAACTATAAATAAATTATATTTTCCCTTGCTTTCATAAGTAATGTTTGGTATTATCAGCAGATCATTAGTAATTAGTAATCTTTAAGTTGTATGGTAAATGGCACATATATTATACATTTCATAATAGTAAGGCGACAGGGGTTATAACCTTGTGGCCTTTTTTTATTGTTTTACCTTTTTTTATTTGAGGGGGTGATTTTCAGTATGCCGACAGGAACGATCAAGTGGTTTAACGACAAGAAGGGCTTTGGCTTTATTTCTCAGGATGAAGGGGACGATGTCTTTGTGCATCATACCTCAATCCAAGGTGAGGGTTTCAAAACTCTTGCGGAAGGGGAAAAAGTAGAGTTTGAACTCGTTGAAGACCAAAAGGGCTTTAAGGCCTCAAATGTCGTCAAGTTATAAATATATTATAAAGTACGCTCATATTTTACTGTAAAAGCTGTCGAGAGAAGGTTGCATATAAAAAATATAGGGTAATTGTAAAATATTATTATAATGAAGACGTAAAAGCCTCCAATATCTATAAAATGATATCGGAGGCTTTTTTTATGTCCTTTACTTTTGCTGGACCCCGAATTGGAGTAGCGGAAGTTTATTGGTTCCGTAATGGGCTACATACAAGAAGACGTATTCCCGAATATAAATCCTTAAATCCCATCCCTCATAATGGTTTTGTTCAAATTCTGCAAGTACCCGTTCGGCATCCTCAATACCAAGTCCCTCCTCAACGGTAAAATAATAATCGAGAGCCAAATCCCATTCAGGGTTTTTGTTGTAAGTTACCCCAAACTTTTTGGCATTTTTCAGGACAGGGGAATATTTGCTAAGGTCGAAAGTTCCAAAACCGATGGAATGCACGTGTTCTTTATTGTTTTCTAAAAATCGTACAGTAGCCTTTGCGTCTTCAAATGTTTCACCCGGAAAACCGAAAAATCCCATCACATGGTTCCATACACCATGCCTAGAAGAAGTCTCCAGACTCCGCTGAATTACTTCTGTAGTAGTTGCCTTACCCATCAATTTGAGGACCCGTTCACTCCCGGATTCAAACCCCATATGCAGGAATTTACACCCGGACCTTTCGGCATCTGCCCACACCCTATCGTCCAGTAAACTCTCTTCAAAACGTAAGTGTGTTGACCAGGCGATCTGCAAATCAGCCTCAATTAACCTGCGGGTCAATTTTTTAAACAACGCAGCTGGATAAGATTCATCAGGGAAATGAAAATGGGCAACCTGATACTTATCCCTCAGATGTCGGATATCCTCAATAATCTGGCCAATATTTTTGGCCCTGTACCCGGCGGTATAACCTTCACCGTGATCACAAAACTCACACCTCCCCCAATAACACCCGCGGGTGGAAAGGTAAGGTAGAATCCTATCGGGCACGAAATATTTCTCAAGAGAGAGGCCGTCAAAATCAGGTGGAGGTAAAGTTGACATATCCTCCGCGGAAGTAATCGTAGATGTATGAATGCCGGTAGAATCTTTGAATATAAGATTGGGAATCGTGGAAAAATTCCGGTCAGTACCTATGGCATTTACTAACTGTAAAAATGCCGTTTCCCCCTCATACATTATGGCCGTATCAAAAAGTGAAAACATGTTGTGGGCTTGTGGTAATACATCACGCAGTCGAGTCACCGTATTTCCACCTATGGTAATATGAATACCCGGAAACTGTTCTTTTATCATAGCGCAGAAGGTCATG
>CAJXKT010000042.1 GCA_913055705.1 uncultured bacterium | reverse complement strand
ATGCCGTAGCACATGTACTGTTAGTATCTAAAGAACCATATATAGAAACAAAAGAATAAAATGAAAAAGCTAATCCTTATAAATCCTCATCCGATAGGTAACGTAGGCGAGGAAAATGTTTCAGTACTAAACCAGATGCCGGTAAACCTGGGATATTTGAAGGCATTAACGCCTGACAACTGGGAAGTAGACATAATAGATGAAACTCAGGAACTGGCGATGGATGAAATAGGTAAAAATGTCTTTTTCGATAAGACGAATGTCGCCCTGGTTGGAATAACGTCCGTAAGCTATCAGGCAAACAGGGCATATCAGATCGCCACCGCATGCAAAAAGAATGGAATACCCGTCATAATGGGTGGAGTACACGCAACAAGCTATCCTGAAGAGACGGCTAAATACGTTGACTCTGTGATAATAAGAGAAGCCGTCCCGATATGGGAACAGATAATTTCTGATTTTGAAAAAAATGAACTCAAGCCGACATATGATGGCGGCCTGACTCCTATGGAAACATATAAGGAGCTTCTACCGGATAGAAAGTTTTTGACAGATAAGTATAGATACCGGTACTCCGGCATTATTACAACCGCTGGATGTCCGTTCAGTTGTGAGTTCTGTTCAGTTCCACAGTTCCAGGGAAGAAAGTACAGAGAAAGGCCTATTGACGATGTCCTGAACGAACTGGAGGCAATAAAAGGACAATACAGAGGACTCATCCTGACAGATGAGAATTTCTACGGCCATAGCAAAAAATCATACGAGAGGGTCAGAACTCTTTTCAAGGGGATGGTTGACAGAGGTATTTATCAGAACTGGTTCGGGTTTACTTCATTGAACATTTATCAGGATGATGAAACGCTGGACTATATGGCAAAGAGTGGATGTGTGGGAATGCTCATTGGTATTGAATCTATAAATGAAGACGCATTAAAGTCAATGAATAAGGGTGTTAATCTTCGTATAACAATAGATAAATATAAGGAAGCAATAAAGAATATACGGAAACATGGACTTACAGTCTGGGGAACTATGGTATTTGGAAACGACAATGATACACCTGATACATTTAAAGATGTAGTTGATTTTATATTAGATGCAAAGATCGACATAATGACCTGTGGTATATTGTGTCCATTTATCAATACACCATTACAACAGAGACTTGATGGTGAAAACAGGCTATTTAGAACGAACTTTCCTGAAGACTGGATTTATTATACATCGCATCATCTGACATATATCTTGTCCAAGCTCTCACTTCAGGAATTTATTGATGGCATAGAGTATGTTTATAACAATATATATTCAACTGACGTAATAAGAAAAAAGTTCAGAGAAGCAAAAGATGAACTCAATAATCCTAATGCCGCAATGTTTGCGCTCCGAGTTAATCTTGACTGGCAGGAGGTTTATAAACATCTGTTAGAAAACCTGAGAGAGCTACAAGCTTCAGGAGATTATGAAGAGGCCCTGGAACGTTACGAAGCATTGGAAAATAAGAAAGACCTGGACATTGCAAACATCAAGGTTTAGGCCTGTATTTGATTAACATTTCGCGGAAAGTAATACAAACGCAAAGAATAAGTCCCCCCTGCCTCCACTTTTTTTAAAGGGAAACTAAGGGGGATTTCCATTTTTCAAAGGATTAAACATGCCAAGAGTTGTTGTTACTGGTTTAGGATTAGTAATCGCCAATGGTGTTGGTGTAAAAAATGCTTGGGAAGCCCTCATGAACGGCAAAGATGGTACGGCGGAGATAAAGTCTTTCGATACTTCACAGTATAAGGTACATCGTGCGTGTGAGGTCAAGGATTTCAAGCTTGATGCTGTTTTTGAGAATGAAACCACTGCGAATACAATTCATAAATATACATACACTGCTGCAAGGGAGGCTCTGGAAGATAGTGGTTTGAGTGATATTGCAGGGAACGACAGAGAAAGATTTGGTATCGCAGTTGGAACCCTCGCCGGCGAACTACCTCCTTTTGAATACCTGCTGCGCAATTCACCCGAGGATAAGGCTAACGGCTTTGACATGGGTGTTGCTCTCACATATCCACCATCTTCTATAACAACACTACTCTCTGAAGATTTTGGTTTTGAAGGGTCAAACATGGTCTCACTAAATGCCTGTTCTTCAGGCAATCACGCTATTGCCTGGGCATTAGACCTTTTATATGAAGGAAAAGTTGATGTAATGCTGGTAGGCGGTGGCGAGCTTATACCACAAACCGAGTTTACACATTTTCACAATCTAAAGGCACTGGCACCTGAAAAGTGTCAGCCATTTGACAAGGACAGAAAGGGTCTCGTAATCGGAGAAGGTGCAGGAATAATGGTGATAGAAACATTGGACTTTGCTTCAAAAAGAAATGCCAATATTTATGCTGAATTAAATGGTTATGGAATGAGCTGTGACGGGCATCATATGACGGCGCCCCATCCTGAAGGAGCAGGTGCAATAGAGGCTATGACAAACGCACTATCCATGGCCGGTGTGTCATATGAAGGTGTAGACTACATCAACGCCCATGGGACAGGAACACCATTAAATGACATTATGGAAACGTTGGCCATAAAATCAGTCTTTAAGGAACGGGCAAGTGACATCCCGGTCAGTTCCATAAAATCTATGATCGGACACACAATGGGTGCAGCAAGTGCGATAGAGTCAGTCGTAAGCTGCCTGTCGATTAAGAACAGTGCTATTCCGCCTACCATACACTATAAAACACCGGATCCTCAGTGTGATCTGGATTACGTGCCAAATGAGGGACGCGAGAGAAAAGTCAACTGCGTATTAAATAATTCCTTCGCCTTTGGCGGAAACAATGTCACGAATATTTTCAGCAGATTATAGCGTTAGCATATAGCCACAAAGACCCTAAGACACAAAGTAATAGTAAATGCATTTTGAACCACTTTCTAAAAAAGAGGAAGGTATAGCAAAGAAAATTGTTGATGCCGCATATTGTGTGCATAAGGAACTGGGCCCTGGTTTACTTGAAAAGGTGTATGAAGTTTGTTTTTGTCATGAACTTACAAAAAGGGATCTTTCTTATCGAAGACAGGTAGAAGTTCCAATTGTTTATGATGGTATAACTTTAGAAGATGGGCTAAGGTTAGATGTGTTGGTTGAGAATCTTATCATTTGTGAACTTAAGGCAGTCGGCAATATGAATCCTGTTTGGGAAGCACAAGTATTAAGCCATTTAAAGCTGACAAGCAAACGTTTGGGTTTCCTTATTAATTTCAATGAGAGATACGTAAAAGATGGTATCAAGCGTATCATTCTTTAATTCTTTAGTGTCTTTGTGTTTTAGTGGCGGAAAATTTTGATGAATAAGAAAGCTGTAGTCACTGGTATTGGAGTTGTATCGCCACTGGGTATTGGACATCAGGATTTCTGGAAGAATCTTGTTTCAGGTAATTCCGGTATTACGCCAATGGAATGCCTTGACTTGTCAAAATATGAATGTAAAAACGGTGCAGAGGTAAAAGATTTAAACACGGAAGAATTTTTAGGACGTAAAGGTTTAAGATACCTTAACAAGGGAACGAAATTTCTGGGTTCCAGTGTAAAGATGGCACTTGATGATGCAGCCCTGAAGATAGATGAAGAGTTGTCAAACCAGACTGGAATCCTCATAGGTTCTTCCCTTGGAAATTTTTCTCAAACCACAGATTACTTTCACGATATTGCCAGAGAGGATCCATCAGGGCTTTCACCAATGCAGAGCTATGATGTTGCCCTAAACTCATCCATTAACTATGCTTCTGTTGTCTTCAAGTTGAAGAGTTTTGCCAGGACAATTTCTTCCAGCTTTACGTCAAGTACCGATGCAATTGGTAATGCCATTAAACTTATACAGAATGGAAAGGCAAACGTAATCATAGCGGGTGGAGTGGAGCAGATCTCACTGGATCTATACATGATATTTTATATGAGAAAGATGCTGGCAAGAGCGAATGGTACAGGAAGTGAGATCAGTATGCCGTTCGACAAAAGAAGAAATGGCTTTATTATGAGTGAAGGCAGTTATGTATTTGTATTGGAAAACCACGATTACGCCGTAAGCCGCGGGGCAAGGATTTATGGTGAAGTTTCCGGCTATGGAAGTATCTTTGCAGGTGGTAGGAACAGTGATACTGGGAAAAGAGTTGAAAAAGCCGGGAATGCAATGAAGAAATGTATCGATGATGCCAGTATGTCCACGGATGATATAGACCTGATTAACGCTAATGGAAATTCAGGCAAATTACCAGACCTCATAGAGGCAAAAGCCATCAAGGAATTATTTGGAGAAGAAAGTAACATTCCCGTCCATACCGTTAAATCGTCTTTAGGGGAAAGTTACGGAGCGTCAGGGGCAATGCAGACAGCGTCCGCGTTACTCTCCATAAATAATGGTTTAGTACCACCAACCATTAACTACGAAGAAAAGGATCCTGAATGTAATCTGAATGTTGTGAATGAAAGACTCGAGAAAGAGGTAAACACAGTCCTCATAAATTCGTTTGATTTGTCTGGAAACAACTCTTGCCTGATTGTTAAAAAACATGAGTAAATTATTTGAACCGATAAAAATAGGTAGATTAGAAATAAAAAATAGACTGGCCATGTCCGCAATGGATCTTGGGTTTACGTCGGACGGTTCTATAAATAAGCGTTTTATTGATTTCTACGTAGAAAGGGCTCGCGGTGGTGTGGGATTAATTGTAGTAGGTGGATGTTATCCTGAAATGACAGGCAAGGTATGGAAGAGCATAATTGGTCTGGATAAGGATGAATTTATACCGGGACTAAAGAAATTAACCGATACGATCCATAAATATGACGTTAAGGTAGCCGCACAAATACTTCATGGAGGCAGAAGCGCATCTTCGTTTTTCTCTAAAACACGACCAGTATCACCATCAAGTCTGGCACACATCAACATCAAACAAAAACCGCACGCATTGACCATACCCGAGATAAAAAAAGTAATAGAAGGATTCGTTGCCGCCACAGCAAGGGTAAAGAAGGCAGGATTTGATGCAGTAGAGATACATGGCGGCATGGGCTATCTTATCAATCAGTTTCTTTCGAAGGCAACAAATAAGAGAAAGGACAGATATGGCGGCAGCCTTAAGAACAGAATAAATTTTGCAAAAGAGATGGTCATCGCCATTAGAAAAAATGTGGGAAAGGGCTATCCCATAATCTTCCGTATGTCAGGTGCCGATTTTGTAGATGAAGGCCTCAAGATTGATGAAAGTGTTGTGATAGCAAAGGAACTTGAGAAGGCAGGTGTGGATGCGTTTAATGTTTCTCCCGGCTGGCATGAGAGCCGCATACCCATAATGATTATGGCCATCCCGAGGATGTCTTATATCTTTTTATCCGAAAAGATAAAGGATAACGTAAAAGTACCGGTCATCGGATCGGTGAGGATAAATGATCTGGCTTTAGCAGAAGAAGTTATAGACAATAATAAGTCAGACATCGTTTCAATAGGAAGGCCATTAATAGCAGACCCGGAATTGCCAAAAAAGTACAAGAAGAAGCAATTCGATGATATCAGAAGATGTATTGCCTGTAATCAAGGATGCTTCGACTCTCTGTTAAACTTCAAACCTATAAGCTGTTTATACAATGTCAGGGTTGGCAGAGAAAGTGAGTTAAAGATCAGGAAGGCTACAAAGAAGAAGAAGGTAATGGTTATTGGCGGCGGGCCTGGAGGTATGGAGGCAGCTAGAGTTGCCGCTTTAAGAGGACATGATGTGCATTTATTTGAAAAAACAGATGTACTTGGCGGACAATTGAGATATGCTTACATTCCTCCGGGAAGGGAAGAAATAGAGAATGTCATTAAATTTCTGGAAAATCAGATAAAAAAATTAAATGTAAAAATACAATTCTGCAAAAATGTAGATATGAAAACTATAAAAGAATTAAAGCCGGACGTTGTAATCGCAGCTACAGGAGGAAGCCCTCTTGTTCCCAGGATTCCGGGTGTTAAAGAAAAGAACGTTGTTGTGGCCGAAGACGTGTTTGACAATGAAGTACAGGTCGGCAAAGACGTCGTAATCATAGGCGGAGGCACTATCGGTTGCGAGATTGCCCTTCACACTGCAAAGATGGGGGCAATGGAACCTGACGTTGCCTGTTTTCTTTTAAAAAACAGAGTCATAAATGGGGATGAAGCTGTAAAACTTACTTCAAGGGGAAAACGAAATATCACTATCCTGGAAATGAAAAACAAAATCGGCGGAAGATTCGGTATCTCAACCAGGTGGGTCATCCTGAAGCAGGTAAAAGATGCCGGTATCAACAGTATAACGGGTGTAAATGTTAAAAATATCAGATACATTAACAAATCAGGTAAAGCCTGCATAACATTTGAGAAGAATAATAAAGATATCAAACTTCTTGCTGATACGGTTATAATTGCGGCAGGATACAAATCCAACCAGAGCCTTACCAAAAAATTAAACGGCAGGATTGATGAATTATATAAAATAGGTGATTGTGTAGAGGTCAGGACTGCACTCGAAGCAATACATGAAGGATTTGAAGTAAGTCTGAGAATTTAAGATTATGAAAGATATACGGATGAACAGGGGTGACGATTCTGGTTACCAGCATTTGGAATGTGAGGAGGTAAAACTTCAGGAAAATAAATACGCAGGTATTATCAAGATGAAGAAACGTCCGAGGAATTCTATAGGTTCCTGGCTGCTGGATGCAATATATGACAAAATAGATTCCTACGAGAAGGATGAGAGAATAACGTCCATAATAATAACAAGCAGTATCAGAGGCGTTTTCTGCGATGGTGCAGACCAGGACGAATTATTTGGTTCATGGATTTCGGGGCTTGTAGCAGAAAAAAACTACGACAGGTTCGTAAGGGCTCATGAAATGTATATAGAGATTGAGAATTGTGGGAAGCCGCTTATTGCAGCCCTTAATGGCGTTACAATTGGTGCAGGACTTGAGCTTGCATTATTGTGTGATATTCGCATAGCATCTGAAATAGCATTCTTCAGTTTGCCTGAGGCAAAACCTGAACTGAGTATAATCCCCGGTCTTGGCGGAACCATAAGGCTGCCCAAGGTCATAGGTGCAGCCAGGGCCAAGGAGATGCTGTTTTCGGCAAAGATGATCCGTGCAAGGACCGCCCTTGCATGGGGACTGGTTAACTCGCTGGTACCAGCCAGAGAGGTACTTAACGAATCTATAGAGTTTGCCCGTAAACTGGCAGAAAATAATGATACTGCTATACAAACAATGAAAAAATGTATAAACTACGCAGTTGACCATGATATAAGGAAAGGTATTGAATACGAAGTAGAGCTCTTTGCTGAAATGATGCGTTTAAAGCTGGTTGAAAAGGAAGCACATCGTGAAGCCCAAAAAGTAAAATCTTAAAAGAAACATAAGAAGAATTTCCCGGAGGTAAGACTATGAGTAACAAGACGGCAATAGTGACAGGTGGTACCAGAGGTATAGGTAGAGCGATAGTACTTGAGCTGGCAAGGAACGGATGTAATGTTGCCTTCAACTATAGCAAGAGTGATGACCTAGCAAACGAACTCGTAAAGGAGATAGAGGCACTCGGGGTCAAGGCCATGGCAAAGAAGACAGATGTGTCGAACTTTGAGGGCGCCAAAGAGATGGCAAAAGAGGTTAAAGATGAATTTGGGCAGATAGATATTCTGGTTAACAACGCAGGAATTACGAGGGATAAACTTCTCGCCCTAATGAAAGAAGATGATTGGGATGATGTGCTCAATATAAATCTAAAGAGTGTGTATAATTTCTCTAAGGCCGTAATAATGACCATGGTCAAACAGAAACGCGGAAACATACTCAACATAACTTCAGTCAGCGGTATTGCAGGTGTGGCGGGACAGTCCAATTACTCGGCCTCTAAAGCTGGAATGATAGGCTTTACAAAGGCCCTTGCAAAGGAGGTCGGTAAAGCAAACATTAATGTCAATGCTATTGCATGTGGATTTATAGAAACAGATATGACCTCTGAGCTTCCCGAAGAGTACAAGAAAAAGATGACAGATATGACTTCACTAAAGCGATTCGGTACGACTGATGATGTAGCGAAGATAGCGATGTTTATGCTTTCAGACGATGCAAAATATATTACCGGCCAGGTACTGTCCGTTGATGGAGGACTGGCGTTATAATTCAAATAGGACGTCGATTTCCGCAAATACATACAGATATGGTTAAATAAAACGGAAAGGAGTTTATTTAAAATGATCTTCTTGTTAAAAGTTGAAATAAAAAAAATACCTGATATGCCGATAAAAGATTTCTTTGGATTTATTATCAAGGAATGGGAATATTTTATAAGGATGAAAAAGAGAGGCAAGATACTTGCCGGTGGGAAACTGGCCGGCAGCAGAGGAGCCGCCGCTATTATTGAAGTTGATACTAATGAAGAGCTTGACCAACTCGTAACAAACCTGCCGCTCTTTCCATTCTTTACCGATATAGAAATAACCCCTCTCGTCTTTACAGACAAGGCTTTGACTGATGTCAAACGCATCCATTCGCTTATGAAGTAGGAATATACAAATTTAGAATTTGCCACAGGTGAACACAGAAAACTTTAGATATTATTGAGTACAAATTGAAACATACTTTTGACCATAAAGTAGGCATAATCTCAGACACTCATGGCCTTGTCAGGCAACGTGTTGTCAAATCATTTAAAGACGTAGATTTGATTGTGCATGCAGGAGATGTGGGAAAACCGGAGGTACTTGAAACCCTGCAATCTATTGCCAGGGTTTATCCTGTTCGTGGAAATGTTGACGGTGGTAAATGGGCTGACAACCTGCCTTTCACTGAAGTAGTAAAAGTGGGTCAGGTATTCTTATATATTCTCCATGACGTTAATGCACTTAACCTGGACCCGGTTGCAGCTGGATTTAACGCTGTTATCAGCGGCCATTCACACATACCCAAGATCGAGAAGCAAAATGGTGTGTTGTTTCTAAACCCCGGAAGCGCGGGACATAAACAGCTTAAGCACCCGGTCTCCATTGCATTTTTGTATGTAAGTGGGGTTTCAATAGACGCTGAAATAGTGGAGTTAGAATAATAAGGGGCATCAAACATTATCATCTATTAAAGCTGTACTCTGTAATCATGATGTTGATTCTCTTCCGGTTTTCTTATAATCCTTTTCAAGGTATTTCCTGGCTTCTTCTTTTACTTTCGGAAGTGAATCGGGATAATAGCCCATTAACTTATGATAATATTGATTCATATGTGCAAAATCATTTTCTACTTCGTCTTCAGTAAATTCTAAGATTGTTTCATAATAATTAATTGCAATATCGTATTCTTTCATCCTATCAAACATTTGGCCTAACGCCAGGCAAAGCAAAGGATTATTTGGTGCAATCTCAAGCCCTTTATTAAATAGTTCTTCAGCTTTGTCATATTCTTTATTTTCTCCATAAATAAACCCAAGCACACCAAGAACATAAACATCTCTGTTATTTAATTCCAAGGCCTTCATGTAACTATCTTTAGCTTTATTAACTGTAGCGGTAACAGATGATTTCATTAAAATCCCTATTAACTGTTGCATCCACGAATTTCTTAAATAAGCATCTCCTCTAACAATATAGTTTCTGAAGTCATCCGGAAAATATTCAACAAGTTGGTCCATTAAACCAAGGTTCCCACTATCAAATATTATATTTACAATCTCTTCATGATATTTTTCATAATCAATACTTTCAATGCTACTAATTACATTTGACTTTGCATGACCATGATATTCATCGTCATCCAAAACCAATCTTTCCAGTTTATTCAATGCTCTGGTTTGTCTGGTTTGGGCACATCCAATTAGAGAAACCAATATAGTGACAACGCCTGCTACAGTTCCAAATTGTAATAAATATTTCTTCTTCATTAAAGAGTTATAACCTAAATTGAACGATTTTTGTATTGTATAATACTGTAGCTGTCCACTACTCCATTTTCTTCTTTATTATTTTATCCATATCCTTCTGGATCTGTTCTTCTGCTGATTCTTTTGCTTCGTGGTAACATACGTAGCAGATATCACCCTTTTCGGTCTTCATCTTTTTCCACTCATCTTTAACGCCCAGGTAACGTCCACATTTCCAGCAATTAGCCATAATGTCTCAAAGAAAGGTTTTTAACAGGATTAACAAGATGAACTGGATTTGTCAAATATCTTCTTTGTCCGTTATCTTGTCTAATGTTTTTAAAGTCCTTCTAATCTGCGTCCAAAGAAGCTTCTTCACAACAGATTTTCTATTATCTTATTCCCGGGGTCGAATTTATTTAATTGACTTAATCCGAGATTTTCTATTGCCGCTTTTATAAGTTCTTCTTCAGAATTATTACCTGCATAAAAGACTCCGGCCTCTATCAGGGCTTCTTTTGGAACGAGGCCGATTATCTCACTCCCCATTGTCTCCATGCCAAACTCTCTGGCTTGAGTCTTTACGGTCTCAAATGCCGTATGAATCGGGGTTTCCTTATAGTTAGTCAGGTTCATGGAAACCTGTGATATATTGTGTTCTCTTAATTCAACACCTATTGCCTTTACACATTTTAGAATCCCGGGGACTCTTTTCTTCTCACCAGTCTCGTCCGTAATCATAGAACCAGATTCTCTCACCTTCCTTGCTATCTCGTTGGCTATACGCACATCTTTGGTATTAAGGTTCACGTTATAGGCAATCAGGAAGAACCTGGCCCCGATCACTGTTGCACCGGATTTCCTGACCTTATCATTGTACTCTGCCGGCCCGTAATCCGGTACCCAATCTCTCAGCTTTTGCTCCAGGCCTTCATATTCTCCTTTCCTGATATTTTCAAGGTTTCTTCTTTCTTCTGATCTTGCAGCATCTTCATATAGATATACAGGGATGCCCAGTTTCTCCCCTACTTCGCTTCCCAGTTCGTCTGCTAATTTCACACACTCTTCCCTTGTTGCATTAGCAACAGGTATTATCGGACAGACGTCAGTAGCGCCTATTCTTGGATGCTCTCCCTTTTGCCGTGACATATCTATAAGCTCCGACGCAGTTGAGATCGCAGTAAATGCCGCTTCTTTTACACCGGAAGGCTCCCCGGCAAAGGTTATTACTGTCCTGTTGTAGTCCTTGTCAGGCTCTACATTCAAGAGCTTTACATTTTGGGTTGATTTTACCGCTGATGCAATCTTATCTATAATATCCAGGTTTCGACCTTCACTGAAGTTTGGTACGCATTCGATGATTTTTTTATCTGTAGGCATAATTATCTATGTCAGAAAATTATTTAACAGGATCATATCCCGATCCGCCAAATGGATGACATCTCAGTACCCTCCAGATACCCTTTAATATCCCTACTACAATACCTCTTTTCTCAATTGCTTCAACTACGTATTGTGAACATGTTGGGTAGAAGCGGCACGAGGGATGTAAGAGAGGAGACAGAATTGCCTGATAAACCTGTACAAATTTAATTAATAAATATTTCATTTTGCTAATTCTTCATTAATTTGTGACAGGATCTTCTTAAATTTATCTTCTACTGCCCTTAGTGAAAGATCCGTCAACCCCGGCCTTGGAATTATTATTATGTCTACACCTTTGCTCAACAAACTTTTGTTTAATCTGTATGCCTCTCGAAAGATTCGTTTAAACCTGTTGCGCTTAGGCGAATTACCAAACTTCCTTCCCACGACAAGACCCAGCCGGGAGACAGAATCATCATTTAATAATGCATATATCTTTACCTGATCGTTGCCGTAGGCCTTTCCTTTATCAAAGACCCTCTGGAATTCTTTTCTCTTCAGCAGGCGCTCTTTCTTGGTAAAACGGTGATCCATTTTTCTAATATTAATGTTTTTAAATCATATATTCAAGGAGAAACAAAACACATCTTCACCATCAATGTCATTTTGCATTTTAACTTGACAGTATGTTCTTTGCTGATAGAATAATTCGATTAATCTGAACTCTCTATTTTATTCATCAACCCCCCATTGATTTCCCTTTTGCGAAAGGGGAAAAAATGAAAACACATCGTAAACAATGAAAATAGCCTTGAATGCAAGGTACTATTATATTTAGTGTTAGAGGAATCTATTGGAAACTCTTGAAAAAACCAGAATTGAAAAATTAAACAAACTCAAGGATAAGGGAGTCGAACCTTACGGCGCCAGTTACAAACCTACCACACCATTGAAAGAAGTATTAGACAACTATTCAGAGGAGGAAGAAGAAGGCAAGAAGGTGCGGTGTGCCGGACGGATCATGACTCTGAGGCCCCATGGTAAAGCTGCGTTTTTTCACATAAAGGATTGGACAGGCAAACTTCAGGTTTATATAAAGCTGAATAATGTAGGGGAAGAGAAATATGATATTTTTCGACTGCTGGACCTGGGAGATATAGTCGGTATAGAAGGAGGAGTATTTAAGACTAGGACAGGTGAAATAACTGTCTTTGTAGATGATCTTACTGTGCTTTCCAAGGCGCTGCTTCCGCAGCCTGAGAAGTGGCACGGCCTGAAAGACGTTGAAATCAGATACAGGCAGCGTTACATTGACCTTTCATCAAATGATGATGTAATGGATCTTTTTTTGAAGAGATCTAACATTATAAAATCAATCAGAACCTTCCTTGATGACAGAAACTTTGTTGAAGTTGAAACCCCTATGATGCAGCCCATCCCGGGGGGTGCGGTGGCAAAGCCTTTTATTACTCATCATAACGTGTTGGACATGGATTTGTTTTTGCGTATAGCACCAGAATTGTATTTAAAGAGACTGCTTGTTGGAGGTATGGAACGGGTATATGAAATTAACAGAAACTTCCGTAATGAAGGTCTCTCCACGCGGCACAATCCAGAGTTTACGATGATGGAACTCTATCAGGCATACAGCGATTATAACGGAATGATGGAGCTTACTGAAAGTTTGATTAGCGGCCTGTCGCGTGAACTATACAACAATTTTAAGATTCCTTACGGTGAGCGTAAATTAGACATGTCTCCTCCCTGGCAAAAGAGTACGTTTTCTGAGCTCTTGTTAAAGTATGCTAAAGTTGATTTAGGCGATGAAGGTGGATTGAAAGAGAAGGGCAAGGAGTTGGGGATTGAGGTTGAAGGTGTCCACAAGGATGTTATTGCTGAACATATTTTTGGAGAACTTGTTGAGAAGGAGTTGTGGAATCCGACGTTCGTAGTTGACTACCCGGTTACTATTTGCCCGTTGACAAAATCCTGTGATAATGATCCCAACCTGGCCCAGAGGTTTGAATTGTATATTGCTACAATGGAACTTGCCAATTCCTACTCAGAATTAAATGAACCACTCGAGCAAAGCAAGCGATTTCATGAACAAATAACTGATGATGACACAGAGGGAAAGATAGACGAAGACTTCCTAAAGTCACTCAAATACGGAATGCCGCCTGCAGGTGGTTTAGGGATAGGAATTGACAGGCTGATTATGATATTGACAAACAGTACTTCTATCCGGGACGTAATCTTGTTCCCATTGTTGCGACAACAATCTTAACAAATTAGTTTTCGATATAACTTATTCTGGAAATATTAACAAATGACAGAAACGACTGATAACGGCTACCTGTGTGCAAATGAAATTCACAAGGAATATAGAATAGGCAAAACATCTATTCCTGTGCTCAGCGGAATAAATCTGGACGTAAAAGAGGGTGAAATATTAATAATTCTTGGTGCTTCGGGTGCAGGCAAAAGCACACTCCTTCATATACTGGGCATATTAGATACACCAACCTCCGGCCATGTGAGCTTTAAGGGTAAAAATTTAAATATCTTTGGCCAGAAGGAATTAGCTGAAAAGCGAAACAGAATTTTTGGATTTGTATTTCAATTTTATCACCTTCTACCCGATTTCAGTGCATTAGAAAATGTTTTGATGCCGCGCCTGATTGGTAAAAAGTTCTTTAGGACAATATCTAAAGAAAAGCATACAGAAAAAGCAGTACAGCTTTTAGAACGGGTAGGCTTGGGCAACAGGATAAACCATAGGC
>CAJXKT010000041.1 GCA_913055705.1 uncultured bacterium | reverse complement strand
GGCTATCAAAGACCATACAAAAAACTTGCTTCTGGACCATTTATGATATTCTTTTGCACATTTTGCATACATTTAACCAAAAGGAAATAAAATCAATTATCAAAATCAAGCAGTTTAATTTACAGTAGAGAAAGAGATGGTTGACTGTTTAAAGAGATTTAATGAAGGTGAGATATTTACTTATGTTTTTTGAAATGGAAAAAAAAGATACTCACTGTCTAAGCTGAGCTTTGCAGATTTGTATTACAAGAATAGAAAAGAGTTAAAAACCCGAATCTTGTAATATACAACTGGTTCTGTTAATCAATTAACACGTCCTGGCATATCTGATAGTTTACCATTGAACTCTATTTTAGTCTGGGCAGTAAAATTGATACTGCTGAAATATCGTTTTTCATCCATCTACAGATTCTCCAATAAATGCCTTTTTTGTACAATATATACAAAAGGCCACCACTGAAGAGGAATGTTTTCAAGACAATTTTCTATTTGTACTATTGAAGCAATTTATATTAGTATAACACAAGCTATGAACCAACATTCTGAAAACAACCCGGAAATAGTTGAAATATACAATGAACTCGAAGCAGAGCTTGCGAGTATCAATCCAGGCTGCAATACCTGTGGAACCTGTTGTCATTTTGATGAATTTAATCATGTTTTGTACGCGTCAACTATTGAAACAAAATACATCCAGGAAAACATAGAAGTACCGCCTTTTGACCCTGACCAGGGGACATGCCCATTTCTTATAGACGATAAGTGTACAATAAGAGAACATAGGGCACTTGGATGCCGGGTCTTCTTCTGCAACCCTGATCACAAAGAAACATTACAGGATATATACGAAAAATATTATACAATGATCAAAGACATGGCGGTAAAGAACCAAACCGAATGGAACTATGCACCTATGGTGAAACTGCTGAAGGATGGTTAAAATGCTTTATACCAAAAGAATTTATTAAATATGGAAAAATCAATTCCTCTTTTTCATAAGAAAATAATTAAGAAGAAGACTTCAAGTGCAGAGCAGAGAAAGGCAAAACACAAGAAAAGTACTAAGGCAGAACTCAAGAAAGAATTCTTAAACCATTGCAGTAAAGCCACAGAACACATCCATATATTCAACCGCATTTCAATGGTAAACGAAAAAACAACTCACCTGAACACAGCCATAACGCACCTTGAAAAATGCCTCACCCACAGACCTGGCAATCACTTGCTCCGCAACCAAATGAAAATATGCAGAAATGAACTTGTTTCACTGAAAGAAACTGGAAAGCGTTCAGCCGATAATACAGTTGAGATATTGTTTACGGCAGATTTGTTTTAGATGGAATGAAAATGCTGCTGGAAGAGATTAAGGTATTGTACAATTCCTTAATTCTTAAATCACAAATTCATCAACACCCCATACCTCAAGCCCCTTGAACTTATACTGCAGATTGGAAATCTCAATTTTTCCATCGTTCTCCACATAATCATCGCCCCTGCCAGTAAGACATCCGCACGTTTTGGTTCGATGCCTACCTGCTCGCGCCTTTCAGCGACAGTCATGCTCTTCAGGTCTTCAACCATTTGCTGCAAATTTCCCTTAGACAACTGCACTTTTTCTACTTCGGCAGCATTAAACATCTCTTGCTTCAGATGCCACGAAGCAAGTGTAGTTGCAGTACCGGCTACTGCAAGCATTTGCATATCTACCGGAGTAGAACTACGCCAGCCCGCAAGTTCTTCCAGCTTATTATCTATTTTATCAAGACATTTTATAAATTCTTCATCCGTTACGGAATCTGATCCCAGATATCTTTCCGTAAAACGTACAGACCCTAAATCCACACTTCGATCCTCTTTTGCCGTCACAAACTCTGTACTTCCACCCCCTACATCTACCACAGCATAGTGAGACGGATCCATACCGGAAAGCAGAGAACCTATAAAACTCAGGCGGGCCTCATCTTTCCCGGAAAGAACTTTAAACCTGAAGCCACACTCTGCCTCTGCCTTATCAAAAAAAGCTTCCCCGTTCGAAGCATCCCTTGCATGACTTGTTGCCACGCATATCACATCGCCAGGTGATATTCCAGCTCCAGAGATTATACTCTTATATTCGGCTAAGCACATAAGTGTTCGCCCTATTGCCTCAGGCTGAAGGCTTCGTGTCTTATCCACACCTTCTCCCAGACGAATAATCCTCGCATAATCACCTAACACCTTCTTAATCTGTCCCGACTCAACCTCCGCCAGAAGCATAAGGCTGGTATTCGTTCCTAAATCGATGGATGCCCTAATCATTTATCTCCTTTCTACTCCCTATGATAGCCCAAACCCAACCAGAAGTATAACATTTATCTGAAGACGTCCACATTTTATCTCCTAAATAGAATTTGTTATGCTTAAAAAAAGAGACTATGCATATATTATATATTCCAATAGTCTTTTCCAGAGTTTTTTATTTATAACTTCTGAGTCTATTTTTGAAGTACTTTATTTCATTACGCAAGCTACAACGTCGCTCCATGGCAAACTTTTCCTCTTGACATTGTGTCTTCAATAGTTTTGAGTGACAATATTATATTTGACATTCTGTCATACGTGTGTCGTGTTAAGGCTATATTGCAAATAAACATATAATCAATAGTTTTTATATCTATATATGTTTAGCAGTACTTACAGAAAACATGATGATGATTTTTGTGCCTTTTTGATTTTGGCATTATAGTTGCGAAATTACTACGTTTCAATCTGCACGGTAGTGACTTATAGAAGGTGTGTTACTGAACCAAAAATGTATTTCAAGATTCTGATGATGCATTTAAGCATTGAAATACAGATAACGTGAAAGATTAATAGTTGTTTTATACTTAAATTTGATTCAAAAATTCCGTTAGGTTGAGGGCTTTTTTATTATGAAAAAAGAAGAAGAAAAGTCATATGTTGGTTTATACGTGTTTTTAAGTTTTATACTTGCAGCCACAAACGTGTGGGCATTATGGAATGAAATTGTAGGGAAAAGGCCGTGGAAGGATTATCAGGCTCGTTATTATGAGCTGGAATATGAGAATGCAAAAAAGAAATATGACGATGCTGTATTGGCATTTGAGCAACAAGATGAACAGGATTTGTACAATGCGGTTGAACAAAAGCTAGATAAGGCTAAGAAGGAGTTTAAAAAACCGAAGATACAACGCGAATATAAGAAAACTTTAGCGGAATTGCGTGCTTTGGATAAGAAAGAGTTAGCACCATTAAGATTTGAATCAATAGTTATACGTAATAAAATGTTGGAGGAAGAATACCAGTATGGCAAGCACAAGAGAGATGAATCAAAGAGAAATATATTAGAGATGGATGACAAGAGTAAGGCTTTAGCGGAAAAGATAAAGAGCATCGAGGAGAAGAGAGCTGAGCTGCAAAGGCAGTTAGACGGAGCTAAGGGTGATATTACAAAGTACACAAAAGAATTGGAGTCACATTCCAGCAATATGCTTCAATACAAAGAAGCCATGGCGAATTTAGGGTCAAGGCGTCCAGGGCTTCAGGTATACCAGGTGCATCTTGAGGAGCTGAATGAGGTAGACAGGTGTATGTCTTGCCACGTTGGTATAAACAAGAAAGAGAGTGTTTCCGAGGAGCATCCTTATGCACGACATCCGAGAAAAGAAGTGTATCTTGGTAAACATCCGCCGGAGCAGTTTGGTTGTGCGATATGTCATGAGGGACAGGCAAGGGCAACCACAAGTGCGAAAAAGGCTCATGGAGAGGTGGAGTACTGGCTGGAGCCCATGAATAAAGGTAAGATGGCGCAATCTTCATGTGTAAAATGTCATGACAAGGGTGAGGAATTGGTAGGTGGTGAAGAGACCTGGAAGGCAATAAAGTTGGTTGAAGAGTTGGGGTGTTATGGTTGTCATCCGATTGAAGGATTTGATAAAGATAAAAATAGGATGATAGGGCCTGATTTAATCGAGATAAGCAGTAAGGTTAATCCGGGATGGTTGGTTTCGTGGCTGCAGGGACCTAAAGGTTTCAGGACAAGTACAAGGATGCCTGATTTTAAGTTGGGTGAGAGTGATGCTATGGCTATAACGTCTTATCTCTGGCAGAACTCAGAAGGGTTTGAACCTGGCGAGCCGGAAGAATTTGACGAAGAAACTGTAGAAGAAGGTGCGTTTATATTCGAGAGTATAGGATGTTTGGCGTGCCATAGTGATATAGAGGAGGATGGAAAAATTCATGGTCCGAATCTTGCCAGGATTGGCGAAAAGATTAACTATGAATACCTGGTGAGTTGGTTATTGGAGCCCAAAAAGCACCAGCCCAGGACAAGGATGCCTGATTTAAGGCTTGACGAGGAAGATGCACAGTATGTAGCAGCATTTCTAATGAGTTTAAAAAGTGGATATCTTGAAGTTTTATCAGATGAAGATAAAGTCCGGCTAACCGATGAGAAAACCGCCAGTAAGGGAAAGGATTTGATAAACAGATATGGATGTTTTGGTTGCCATAATATACAGGGAATGGAAGAAAAAACCAAGATAGGTGTAGAGCTTTCCGAGATAGGCTCCAAGCATATACATTTGTTTGATTTTGGTTTATTAGAGAAAAAGTTACTTCACGGAGTTGGACTTAAAAGTTCACATGAGAATATTGGAGAGGCAAGGCGTGCGTGGTTAAGGGCAAAATTAACGAATCCAAGACAGTTTGATGAAGGAAGATATAAGAGACCGGAAGATAAATTAAGGATGCCTAATTTTAATCTGACCAAGGATGAAATAGAGACGTTATTAGTACTGCTGACGGGAATGAGAGAAGGGGAGTTGCCGGAGAGTTATATCGCCAAATTAGAAGGTGATAAAAAGTCTTTGGTAGAGGGTAAAGGAGTAATTGATAAATTTAATTGCATGGGGTGCCATCAGTTCAGTATAGATACATTACATCTGAAAGATGGGGTAGTGGCAAAAGGAATGGTTAAGCTTGAGGAGGAGGAAAACCTCTATTTTCAGTTATGGGAGGATAATGAAGGACTGGGACGAAAGGCTGGTGAAACTGTACAGGTAGCAAATGAAGTTATAAAAAGTATGTCCAGGTCGGAAGGTGGAGATATTGGTGATTTTATTATAGATTATCATGTAGAGGTGGAAGGAAGAGTTGCTGAAGAGGCCAAGGTGTTTACTCCTCCTGTTTTATATGGAGAAGGTAAGAAGGTTCAGAGTGCGTGGCTTTTTGAATTTCTCGAAGAACCTGTAGCCCTGAGACCCTGGCTCGATGTTCGTATGCCTACTTTTAAAATGACTGAAGATGAAGCTACGGTATTAGCCAGGTATTTTGCCGCTTTAGAAAAGGAGGAATATCCATACGAATATATAATTGAAACCAAAGAAAAGTATTTGGAGGAAAAGGAAGAGGAAAAACCTGGATACTTAACTATGGCGGAACATTTATTTAAGTCTAAAAATGTAAACTGTGCATCGTGTCATGTTCGAGGTGATATAACGCCTGAAGGTGAGCCTGCAGATTGGGCTCCTGATTTGTCCAAAGCAAGGGAACGATTAAAACCTGATTGGATAGTAAACTGGTTGTTGGACCCTCAGTTGATACAGCCCGGTACGAAGATGCCTAAATTCTTCAGAGAAGGTGGGTTTCAAGATATTTTCCCCGGGACTCCTGAGGAACAGGCTGTGGCATTAAAAGACTTACTGATGAATCTTCCGGAGGAGATGCTTAAACAACAAGCAGATGAGTCGGAAGAGGAAGAATAGCTATTTCCTGATTACTGAATTAAAAATGGTAATGATATATTTTACACACAAAAGGCGATAAGTAAATTATTTCTTTTTAAGTTTTGTCTTTTTTGGTTGGCTTCTTTTCTGGCGGAGTGTTTAGCATTACTTTTGCAATTTCCTGTGGTGTGAGATGTGATAAGTTAGGAAGTTTTTCTACCTCTTTCTTCCTTTTTTTTCATTATGAACTCCGATACATCAACCGCTTCCCTTCACAATTCTGAATACTAGCAAGCATGCGTTCCATATCAGTCTGTTTTCTTGTATTCCAACGATAACCAGATTCATCTGCATAGCGGTGTAAATGTTGGTCAATACATAATTTATCTAAATAATGGCAGAATTTTTGAATAAATCGTAATAATATTGCCCTGCCATTCCCATATTTCAAGAAAGAAAACTTTATACTTTGTTTAGAATTGTGTGTGAAGTATATTATCGTCTTAAAAATTTCCTAAATTATATTTGAAAAGTTCAAATTTATTTGTTATAAGGTGTAGTTCTACTGTTTTGCGGACAAGTTAAAAATGCAAAGTTAAGGGAGGTAGATAGTATTAGAATGCTCATATTATTTTATTATAACAAGTTGATTTTTTAGCAACAAAAAGAAATTTAACATAAATAGGGAGGCGTTAGAAATGAAGAAATTTACAGATCGTTATAATATATGTTTTTTGGCGATAGCTATACTTTCGCTGGTTTTGTTTTTTGGTAATTCAAGGAATATATTTGCTGCATATGAGGAAGGCGATGTGTCTGGCGGTGGAACTATTACAGGCACTGTAAAACTTGCAGGTGATGCGCCGGCAGCAAAAACGTTAAAAGTAGACAAGGATCAGGCGACATGCGGGCATGATGATCTTCCATCAGAGGCTCTAATAGTTTCTGGTGATGGAGCTTTAAAAAACGCTGTAGTATCTATTACAAATATCTCAAAAGGGAAAAAGTTTGCAGGGGGAACCGCATCATCAATCGATCAGAAGGGCTGTATTTTTTCCCCTCATGTGGCTATAATTCCTCCCGGAAGTACCATTGATCTGCTTAACAGTGATGATGTAATGCATAACCTTCATTCGTGGTCTATGAAGAATACGGCATTTAACGAAGGGGTTGCCGGTCATGGGAAGCTTCCTAAAACTTTTGAATTTCCTGAGACTATTAAGATGACCTGCGATGTGCATAAATGGATGACCGCATGGTTGGTAGTACAGGCGAATCCATATTATGCTCTTACAGGCGCAGATGGAAAATTTAAGCTTGAAGGAGTACCTGCCGGTACTTATACCGTTCAGGCATGGCAGGAATCCCTTGGGAAAACTACACAGGAAGTTACCGTAAGCGCCGGTGGAGAAGCTAAGGCAGATTTTGAATTGACAAAGAAGGCAAAGAAGAAAAGAAAAAGAAAAAAGAAAAAGGAATAATGATAGTATTCATTTCTAAAATGGATATTTTTCATATATACAAACTAATGCACAAGTTGACATAGAATATGATTAAGCTGAAACCTTTCATGGATTTCACGTCCAAAAAGCTTCAATTGAGGATTGTTTTTACACTTTTTCTCGCCATTTTCCTTTTAGCACTGGCCACCGGTACAGGTATGGCTCAGGAGAATGTTGAAGCTGCAAAAACTACCGAAGCTGCAGCAGAAGCAACCGCAGAGCCAGCAGAAGCAACCGCAGAGCCAGAACCAGAACCAGAACCATATGAAGTTGTAGACTACAGGAATTTCTTTGGGATTGATGGCCGGCTGATTGTCTGGATAATTTCTCAATTGCATCTCATGTTTGCTGCCTTTGTATTAGCAGTACCGCTCTTTGTCGTTATTATTGAGGTGGTTGGTATGAAGAGCGGTGATATAAGGTATGACAATTTAGCACGCGAATTTACAAAACTTCTGTCCGCTGCATTTGCTACAACGGCCTCATTGGGAGGACTGCTGGCGTTTGCTTTGTATGGCCTTTATCCAGCCTTTATGCGCTATATGACGGATGTTTTCCATCCATTCATGTTCATATATGCTCTTTGTTTCTTTGGAGAGGTTTTTTGTCTTTACGGATATTACTACTCATGGGACTTGCTTTCCAAGACGCCTAAAGGCAAATGGATTCACATATCAATTGGTGTAATGCTGAATGTTTTTGGGACAGCTTTGATGATGCTGGCTAATTCCTGGGCAACTTTTATGATGGCGCCATCTGGCATAGATATGGTTACCGGGACGGTAACAAGTCTTTCACATGCATTCGCTAATTTCCTATGGATGCCCGTTAATATTCACCGAATTATTGCTAATGTTGCTTTTGGAGGTTTTGTGGTGGGTGCTTATGCCGCTGTTAAATTCATGGGGTCAAAAACTGATGAAGATAGGGCGCATTATGATTGGATGGGGTATATAGGCAATTTCATTGGGTTGGGTGCCTTGATACCTCTCCCGTTTGCCGGATATTATCTTGGAAGAGAAGTTTATAGCGCCAGTCCCGTTATGGGTAACATAATGATGGGGGGTGCTTTTTCCTGGACATTCATAGTCCAGGCTATTCTTATTGGAATGTTATTTATTGGTGGAAATTATTATTTATGGAATGGTATGAGCAGGATAAAGGGTGCGGAACGATACACTCCTTATATCAAATACATAAACATAATAATCTTCTTCTGTTTTGCTGTCTGGCTGACACCACATAACTTACCATTAAGTGGTGAGGAGAGAGCCCTTATTGGAGAGCAATACCATCCGTTCTCGAAATTTTTCGGTGTTATGGCGGCAAAAAATGCAGTTGTAAACCTCCTGATATTATCCACATTCTTCAGCTTCCTATTATATAGGAGGGCCAATAAAGGCGAGACAAAGCCGTTCTCAAGCCATGGTAGAGGTGCAAGGATTACGCTGATTATTGCTGCCGGTCTTACCGTGATGTATCTGGCGTGGTATGCTTTAGGGCTCAGGGGGCTTGAGTTGGAAGAAAATATACTGCGGTATGTCTCTCCCCTTGTTACGTGTCTTGTTATCCAGATAATCGCAATTGTTATTGCCATCCTTCTTGCATTTAAAAATAAAGGTAAGTTGGCACAGGGATTCTTATTTGCCGTAACTACTATTACGGCAATAATGTATTTCTGGTATTATGGATTTGTAGTTATGGAAAAGGCAAATCTGGTCTTAAGATATCTGTCTGTTACGCAGGTTTCAATAGTGATAAGTTGTCTGATTGTTAATACTATAATAGATGTCTTTCTCTTTAAAAATGCTAAAGAAGTCGGCGGTATACAGTGGGGGAAAATACCACACAGGTCACAATATGCCCTGTTACTACTCTGTGTAGCTATTGTGACTCTTATGGGATTGATGGGCTTTATACGTTCCGGCCTTAGGATGAATTGGCATATTTACGGGTATATGCAGGATACTTCTGCAGGTTCATTTACTCCGAGTATCGCTTATATGGGTTGGACTGTCAGTTTGATTGTCATACTATTTCTGGCTCTTGTGTCCTTAGTTTTCTGGCTTGCAGGCCTGGCTGATAAAAAGAAGAAACACGCATAGGCTCTTGCCTGTAAATGCAAAGTTGCTAAGTATTTTACAACAATTAATGTTGGAGAAGTTGTAAATAATGAAAAGTTTTTTAAACGCAGTAGTTTTTACGCTGGGAGTTGTAGGGTTCTTTGCCTTCGTTTGTATGTACGTAACAAGCCTTTCCGGCGGTATGGGTGGAGGAGGGGCTACCGGAGTCAGCCCTGAAGCTGGTGAAAAGATATTCTGGGGTGATGGCCAGTGCCACACGTGTCACCGCATTGGAACTTCAGGTAGTGCGACAAGAGGTCCTGACCAGGAAGGTCTTGCCTCAAGGGCAGAGGAGAGGGCAAAAGAGATGGGTTTGAGTTCCGGTCTGGAATATATGGTTGAATCAATAGTAAACCCTTCTTCGCATATAGTGGAGGGATTTGACGATATAATGCCGAAGGTATTTGCTCCTCCGATCATGTTGGATCGAGAAAAGATACTGGCTCTACTTTCATATTTGCAGACATTGGGGGGCGAGTCGGATATAGAAGCTGTAACAAAGTTTAAGGACAGGATTCCTGAGGCATCAAAGACAAAGGTGGTACCATGGGTACCTCCTATTGAGGTTGATCCGAAAGAAGGAGAGTTGATCTTTTTTGATGAAACAAGAGATGTTACATGCTCAAAGTGTCATGTCATGAATGGAAAAGGTTCAAAAGTAGGGCCTGACCTCACCGGCATAGGGGCAGTACAGACGCCTCAATACCTTATAGAATCGGTCCTCAAACCAAGCGACGTAATAGTGAAAGGTTTTGAGACGATGTATCTGATGACGAATGATGGTATGGCCTATAACGGTCTCCTTGTGAGTCAGGATGAAGAAGAGGTGGTCTTGATGGTTGATGAAGATGGTGTAATGGAGGAATACGTTTTTTATCCTGATGAAATTGCACAGATGCAGAAACAGGATGTCTCAATTATGCCGGGCAATCTTAGTGAAATGCTGACTACAAAAGAGTTTTATGGGATTATTTCGTTTCTTTTGAGTCAGAAATAGATTCAGCATAAGCTGAAAGAAGGATACGTTTTTAGCAGGGAAGGTTATGTGATGGGAAGTAAAAAAAATTCATATTCAATGATATTGGCAATCGTATCAATACTGATTGTTTTTGTCATTATAAAATTTGTTGCCCCTTACGCTTTCATGTATTTGTTGGCAAAGGATCATACAATGCCAACACCAAGCACACTCATGCTCTGGTACATGATTTTGGCTATACTTGGAACGCTTGTTTATGTTTCAACGAGTGACCTCAAGTGGGCAAGATTCTTGAGTTTTATCTTGCCTGCCGGTGACGATAAGATAAAGGCGTTATTTCAAAAAATGATCGTTTTGGCTTTTCCATTGCTGGTTGGCTGGTTTGCCTATTCAGGGACAGTGCCGGGCACGGCATCTCCCGTGGAGCTGAGAATTCAGCATCCTACGTTGTTGCAGGAGTTTGAGAAATTAGAAAATCCTTTTGCAAATGCTGACGAAGAAACTAAAAGAAGATGTATAGAAGAGGGCAAACATCTTTATCAACAGAATTGCCGTCCATGTCATGGCTCAAAGGCCGATGGTAATGGTCCTTTTGCTAATGCATTTCGCTTGAGGCCTATTAATTTTACTGACCCCGGTACTATAGCTACGGTAGTAGAAAATTTTGCCTTTTGGAGAATTAAAGAAGGTGGCCCCGGGCTTCCAAATGTGTCTACGCCGTGGGATTCTCCTATGCCTGCCTGGAAAGATGTTTTAACGGATACACAAATCTGGAAGATCATAATGGGTGAATATGTGACTGCCGGAGTTGTGGCGCGTCAAAGAGAAGAGATAGAGCACTAAAATAAATTGGGTTCTTATATATGCACAAGGTAAAAAACAATCTCATTTTAAAAGGTTCATTTATATGTTTGTTTGCTGTCGCTTTAGCTTTCTTATGTCTCAGTGAGGGCCTTGCCCAGAGTTCGCAGTTATTCAGGACTTATAAGAAAGAGGTTTCTGGAAAGATACCGGAAACTTCTGAAGCAATTGCGGCAGGAAAGGACATTTATGAGAAAAAGTGCTACTATTGTCACGGGATAAAGGGTGACGGTAATGGTTCTGATGCTCCACGCTTAGACCCAAAACCAAGGAATTTCACGAGAAATGAATTTAAAATACGCTCTACAGGGCTCGGAGCACTTCCGACAGATGAGGATCTTTTCAGGATAATTTCAAGTGGTGTGGAAGGTTCGGCCATGCCTTTCTGGAACACTTTAACCAGTGAAGAAAGGTGGCAGGTTATACATTATATCAAGACATTTAACGAAGACTTCAAAGACAAAGAAGCTCCGGAAGTAGCGTCGTTGGGTGCAGAAGTGGCATCCAGTTCAGAGTCTATTGAGCGCGGTAAGAAGTTGTTTAAGGAGGCTAAATGTTTCCTGTGTCATGGCGAAGATGGTAAAGCAGATGGACAAATTACAACTACACTAAAGGGCAAATGGGACCTTCCATATAAAGCCAGGAATCTGACAAAGAGTTGGTTGTTCAAGGGAGGTAATTCGTCAGAAGATATTTTCAGGACAGTAACAACAGGTATTAACGAAACACCGATGGGTTCTTATGCAGACTATCTTACAGATGAAGATCGATGGCATCTTACACATTATGTGAAATCAATCTCTCACGATATGAAGACAGAGGTTGTTCTCAAGACAATGCTGGCAGTGGGAGATTTGCCAGACGGTCCTGACGATGAGGCATGGAATACTGTAAGTTTTGTCGAGTTGCCAATGTCAGGTCAGATAGTTGCAAGTCCAAGATTCTGGACTCCATCTGCAAATTCCGTAAAGATAAAATCTATGTACAACAACGAAGACATCGTATTCTTGTTAGAATGGGATGATATGACAAATGAACAGAGTGAGGTCTACAGTGATGCTGTTGCTCTTCAATTTCCAACGAAGATACCGGAAGGCCTTAAGAAGCCTTACTTTGCCATGGGAGAGACTGGCAATAGCGTAGTCCTCTGGCATTGGAGGGCATACGAGGAATCTTTACATGCAGCGGAAAAAGGAGCAGATGAGGATTCAGAAGCGGCTACTGATGGCGGTAGTGCTGTTGCTGAGGAACAAGAAGAAGCAGTAGAAGCACAAGAAGAGAGTGCTGAAGAAAAGACAGCAGAAGCACCTGAAGAAAAGTTTAAAGGTTTTATGACAATCAGGGAGATGAATGCAAAAGGGTTTAAAAATCTTGCCGTGCAACCATCCTACAGCCAGGATTCAAAAGGTAAAGGTTACTGGGAAAATGGAAAATGGAAGGTTATGATAACAAGACCTCTCGTAACCGGTGACAAGAAAATAGATATTCAATTTGAAACAGGAAAACTGATCCCGTATGCGTTAGCTTTATGGGACGGTTCAAATAAGGAGATTGGTGGACAAAAATCAATCACATCCTGGTATTACTTAACTTTGGAAATTAATACACCTAAGAGCGTGTATCTTTATGTAATTATTGCCATAATAATGGCCGTAAGCATTCTATTTTGGGTTATCGGAAGGATAAGAAGATTTCCGCTTGAAATTCCTGCTGAATAAAATAATTAGAAATTTGATTGCTGGCGTAACAAAGAAAATGAATAGCAAAATTAGAATGAAATATATATCGTCTTTTGTAATAGCCTGTGTTGTTTCAGGCTACATACTTGTTTCTGAGAGAGTCGTACTTGCAGAGCCTCCAACACCGGACCCTCTTTTCCTGGAGTTAGAGGCAATATACAGGGGCGATAAAGACTATAAGCAACTACCTTTCGTTCCGGAAGATCCACATAAGCGTTCTAAAAATGGCCCTACCCTTAAGAATGTAACACTTAAAGCAAACAAAGAGTGGCTTAAAAAGTGGATATCAAATCCCAGTGAAATGGTTCCTAACGCCAGGATGCCGAGACTCATGCTGAGTGATGATGAGATAGAGGCCGTTTTGGCATATCTGACAAGTATTGCGGACAATGAACTGCCTGAACAGGAATGGGATTCGTATTTATTGAAAGAAGAAGATGATATGACCGATGATGAATACGAAAAGATGGATGAACTGGTTTCAGGCGGCAAGGCAATTTGGGGACGTGCGAGGTGCAATATTTGTCATCCGGTTAAGGGTAAGGGTGGCGCTGTGGGAGTAGGGCCTGACCTTGGTGCTGTAGCGGAGAAGATTAACCGTGATTGGTTATACCTCTGGATCAAGGAGCCGCAAAGCTATTTCCACCAGACACAAATGGCAAGATACAGGTTTAAGGATGACGAGTTGAGAAACTTAGTTGAATACCTTATGAAAGATTGGGATTTTAAGCCTGAGGAAGATGATGAAGAGGATGAAGAGGATGAAGAGGATGAAGAGGGTGAGAACGGGGAAGAAGAAACTGTAGCTGCTGATGAAGTAAGCGAAGGTGAAAGTGCGGAGGAAAAGGTTGAGGTGGAAGATAAATCCTCTATAATTCCAGAGGGTACACTGGCGGAAAAAGGCAAAAGGATAATTGAACTGAACCGGTGCTTTATCTGTCATGAAATTGAGGGTATTTCAGAATTGCTGCCGGTTAGTAGTGAGCAAAGTGAACCAACTAACGATTTTGAGAAGTTGCTAAACGACATCAAATGTATGACATGTCATAACATACAGGGTAACGGTGGTACTTTTGCCCCTGAGTTGACTCATGAAGGGAGTAAGCTGAAGGGGTCATGGATAAAAGGTTTTGTTGAGACTCCTGATATTATACGTCCATTGTTAAAACAGATGCCGAAATTTAATCTCACTTCAGAGGAGGCTGAAACAGCAGCTGATTTTGTTGAAGAATTTTTTGTAAGTGAAGAGATTCCTTTAGATAAATTTGCTGATGTTGAGCCTGCAGAGGAATATATTAGCGAGGGAAAAGCGTTATATGATGCCATGGGGTGCAAAACCTGTCATACGATAAGTACAGGAGGTATAG
>CAJXKT010000040.1 GCA_913055705.1 uncultured bacterium | reverse complement strand
ACGTTATATCAGGTAGATTATGTAATCAGGTTTTTCACCGCATATTTGGTATTAATCTAAAAACTGGTTAAATTAACATACTTTGCTGTCTTTATGATAATAGCCGATTAGATGTTGAAATCTGTGATTATAGTTTTATTTGATAAATCCATAATATACCTCAATATTTAAATTTCCTAAATATTGCGCTACATAAGGGCAAGGTAAGGAGACCGTTTACTTGTACGAAGAATATTGGGGACTTAATACCCTTCCCTTTGAAAATGTTCCCGATCCTCGCTTTTTATACCGTTCGTCACAACATGAAGAGGCACTAATGAGGCTTTTATACGCGACAAAATCTCAGAAAGGGGCTGTAATGTTAACAGGCGAGATTGGTTGTGGAAAGGTGTTAACTACTCAAGTAAGCAACTGATTGAATTAGGGATAACATCTATCCTGCATGACATTGGCATGGTTTTTATACCGCAGGAAATCGTAGAAAAAAACGGGAAACTGACAGCATCAGAGCTTGAGAAGATTAGAAAGCATCCATATTATACATATAAGATACTCCAAACCCTTGGAGAGAAACATTCGTGGATTGCCAAGGTAGCTTACCAGGAACAGGAAAGAGAAGACGGCCGGGGATATCCAAGGGGTCTTAAAGGAGATGAAATACATGACTACGCCAAGATTATAGGAGTAGTTGATGTATACGAAGCCTTGACCCATGATAGGCCTCAGAGAAAGGGTTATATGCCGCATGAGGCAGTGAAATTGTTATTAGGCACCCAAAAAGAACAATTTTCTAATGAGATTAAGAGGTTATTGCTTACAAAACTATCATGCTTTCCAATGGGTAGCTATGTAAAATTAAATTCAAAGGCAATATGCAAGGTGATAGAGATTAATGAAGATTCACCCTTGCGCCCAACAGTAGAGATTCTATTTGATTCACAAGATCGTAAACTTCCAAAAAGAAAAGTTATCAACCTGGCAGATGCACCACTTTTGTACGTTACCGGTACTGTCTACGAAGCTGAATTGCCTCATTAAAAAAGGTACTAAATAATATGTCCTAAGCCTGTAACGTCTTAACAAATTGCAGCATCACAATTAAACACATAAATCATTTTCCTTGACCTTGGATATTTTATCAATATAATTAAAAAGTTTCTTATCAGCACATAGCATAAGTTTTTGCCTATTTCTTTGTATTTTGAGGAATATTGTCAGGAACCTTTTGATTCAGTTATTGTTGTAATGTGTAATGTATTATAAATCTACAAAGTTAAGTTAATTTATCAGGTAAATTGAAAGGGGGAGTTAATATTATGGCGTTGGATCCGACCAAACATGCGGATTGGGAAATAGCAGAAGATGCTGAAGCCGGGATGAAGACCGTCTATCAGCTGGCTGAGGAATTGGGTATTGAGAAGGATGAACTACTTCCTCACGGTCATTATGTAGCAAAGATTGACTTTAACAAGGCGATTAACCGGCTTGGGAGTAAGCCGGATGGAAAATATGTAGATGTGACTGCAATCACACCAACTCCTCTGGGTGAAGGAAAATCCACTACAACTATGGGCCTGGTACAGGGTCTGGGAAAAAGAGACAAAAATGTTGTAGGCGCCATTCGTCAGCCGTCCGGCGGGCCTACCATGAATATCAAGGGTTCTGCTGCAGGTGGTGGGCTTTCTCAATGTATTCCGTTGACTCCTTTCTCTCTGGGACTGACAGGAGACATAAATGCAATAATGAATGCGCACAACCTGGGTATGGTAGCACTTACATCCAGAATACAGCATGAGTTTAACTACAACGACGAACAGCTTGCTAAAAGAAATCTGAAACGTCTTAATATTGATCCAAATAATATTGCGTTTCAGTGGATTATAGATTTTTGTGCACAGGCGCTTCGGGACATCACTATCGGAATTGGTGGAAAGATGGATGGGTTTATGATGAAGTCCGGATTCGCTATTGCAGTTTCTTCTGAGATTATGGCCATACTCTCAGTTGCAAAAGACTTAAAAGATATGCGTGAGAGGATGGGTAAAATTGTACTGGCCTACGATAAATCCGGCAATCCTGTAACAACTGCCGATATAGAAGTTGATGGGGCAATGACTGCGTGGATGGTAGAAGCGCTTAATCCTAACCTGATGCAGACTATAGAGGGTCAGCCTGTATTGGTTCATGCAGGACCTTTTGCCAATATTGCCATTGGCCAGTCCTCGATTGTAGCAGATAGGCTTGGGCTGAAGCTGGGTGATTATAATGTAACCGAATCTGGTTTTGGAGCGGATATAGGATTTGAAAAGTTCTGGAATCTGAAATGCCGTTTCTCAGGAAATAAGCCAAATGCGGCCGTTCTGGTTGCCACTATCAGGGCTCTCAAATGCCATGGCGGAGCACCTGTTCCTGTTCCTGGCCATCCTCTTGATCCTAGTTACAATGAAGAGAACGTTGAATGGGCGGTGAAAGGGGCTGAAACGAATCTCCTACACCTTGTTAATGTGGTTAAGAAGGCTGGTATCAATCCTGTGGTCTGTATAAATAATTTCTATACGGATACGGATAATGAGATAAAAGCTGTACGGAAGGTGGTAGAAGATGCCGGAGCCCGTGTTGCTCTTTCTAAACATTGGGAAAAGGGTGGCGAAGGAGCCCTGGAACTGGCTGATGCCGTAGTCGATGCATGTAACGAAGAGAACAACTTCAAGTTCCTCTATGAGTTGGACGCACCATTAAGGACGCGTATAGAGCTGATTGCAGAACAGGTTTACGGTGCTGACGGAGTTGATTATTCTCCGGTCGCTCTGGCAAAGGCCAAGGCGATGGAGTCTGATCCGGAAATTGCCAAACTGGGAACATGCATGGTTAAAACACATCTTTCACTTACCGATAATCCAATGCTCAAGGGAGCTCCGAAGGGTTGGAAACTTCAGATTGCAGATATATTGGCTTACAAGGGGGCCGGATTTGTAGTGCCGGTTGCAGGAACTATCAAACTCATGCCTGGTACATGCTCCGATCCTGCTTACAGACGTGTGGATGTAGATGTGGAAACCGGTAGGGTAAAAGGGCTTTTCTAGGTTGGACTGCTTTCTCAGTTATGGTAAAGCGGTATTAGAAAACGATCAAATGTGAGGGGCTATTTTTTGTAATCAACAAAATATAGCCCCTCTTTCAAAATGGCCTATAAAGGTTTAATAGACATAGCAAAGAACTGGATATTATTTTAGTAGGAAGGGATTTATTTATATCATGGAAATATATAGTAAGAGGTTTACGAGAAGTTTTTTGAAGTTTTCATTAATCGGTTTAATTTTTATCTTGTCTTGTGGAAAGGCAGAAGAACAGGTAGGGTTGCAGGAAGGTGAACCTGTCGAGTGGTATGAAAAGCTTGGGTTTAGTAAAAATATGAAACAGATTAAGGAAGATACACAGCTTATGACGCGCAGACTGGGGGAAGGTGATTGGGCTGACGCTGAGGAGTTATGTGCTAAGATAGAAAAGACTTTTAATTCACTTAACCTTGACAGTGATGAAATCCCAAAAGAGTTTTTTGAGCTTAAAGGCAGGTTTAATGATTCTTTAGTAAAAATGTCGCAGGTATGCCGGGAAAAAGATCATGATAAGGCTGCTGCTCAATTGGACTTGTTCAAAAAAACATGCAGTTACTGCCACCGTTTGACCCGTAAAGAGTGGGACAGAATGGATCTGGGGACGGATTATGATGTGGCAATGGACAAGTATTATAAAGGCAGAGAACCGGGTGATAAATAGGCCTGATTATGAAGATACTGGTTACTGGTGGCGCCGGATTTATTGCATCCAACCTTGTTGATAATTTAATATCGCAGGGGCATGATGTCGTAATAATTGATAATCTTGTAACAGGTAAGAAAGAAAATATTAATCCAAAAGCAACCTTTTTTAAAGAGGATATATGTAATGCAGATGGCCTGGATAAAATATTTTCAGAAGAAAAACCTGATATTGTCAACCATCATGCTGCTCAAGTAGACTTGCGAAGATCTGTGAAGGAACCCTTATATGATGCACAGATAAATATACTGGGTTCCTTAAACCTGATAAATTTATCGAGTAAGTATAATGTAAAGAAGTTTGTATACGCCTCTACTGGTGGTGCTGTATACGGAGAACCCAGGTACTTGCCGGTAGATGAAAAACATCCCATAGATCCTCAATCGCAGTATGGCGTAAGTAAGCATACTGTTGAACATTATTTATTTGTCTTCAAGCAAACCAACAACCTGGATTATGCAGTTTTGCGATATCCAAACGTCTACGGCCCCAGGCAGGATCCCCATGGAGAAGCTGGAGTTGTTGCTATCTTTACCGAACAGATGCTTGATGGCAAACAACCAACAATTTTTGGTGATGGGACGAAGACAAGGGATTATGTTTATGTAGCTGATATTATAACTGCAAACATTAATGTTATGTTTAAGTCCATAAGCTCACAAGATGAGATTTACAACATTGGTTGGGGTAAGGAAATAAAAGATATAGAGATATTTGAATCGGTTAGAGATGCTTTGGGACTTGACGTAAAGCCGGTCTTTGATGAGAAGCGACCGGGGGAGATTGACCGCATTTGCATCGATTGTTCGAAGGCTGGAAAAGAGTTGGATTGGAGTCCAAAAGTGAAGCTTCAGGAAGGTATAAAATTAACAACAAATTTCTATAAGGAAAGAAGGCAGCAATTAGCTTGAATTGAATAGTCTTGCGCTATCTCTTTGTCCACTGGAAGCCTGCCCTTGCACCTTTTCGGCCGTATTTCTTCCGTTCCTTCATCCTGCTGTCCCTAGTCAAGAGACTTGCTCCCCTTAAGCCTTCTGCAAGTGACTGATCTGCTTTATAGAGGGCCCTTGCAACCCCCAGGGATATTGCCCCTGCCTGGCCGGTCAGGCCGCCACCTTGAACATTTATAAACACGTCATATTTCCCCAAGGTCTTTGTGGTTTTTAATGGCAACCGTGCTATAGACGTGTCTCGGTCTCTGCCAAAGTATTCGTCCAATTCTCTACGGTTTACGAGAAACTTTCCGGTGCCTTTTCTTATTCTGGCTCTTGCCACAGATGACTTGCGCCTGCCGGTGCCCCATATAAACTTTGTGTCTTCAGCCATTTTGTTGTTTTCTTGAACTAGATTTCCAGAACCTTAGGCTGTTGAGCCTCATGAGAATGGTCTGGACCTGAATAAACTTTTAATTTTTTGAACATGGCGCTTCCGAGTTTTGTCTTCGGCATCATTCTTTTAACCGCCATTTTTACTACTCTGTCCGGATGCCTTTCCAGCAAGGTTTTTACGGGAATTTCCTTAAAACCTCCCGGGTAACCTGAATGAGTATAGTAAGCCTTATCATTCATCTTATTTCCGGTCAATTTTATTTTTTCTGCATTAGTAACTATGACAAAATCACCGGTATCAACATGCGGAGTATAAATAGGCTTTGTTTTTCCCTGAAGTATCATAGCAATACGGCTTGCCATTCTCCCCAGGATTTTATCTTTGGCATCAATTAAATACCAATCTCTTTCAACTGTTTCTTTTTTTGCTATAAAGGTCTTTGTCATGTCTATAACGTGTTGATTTGCATAATTTTAGAAACGTCCTGTTTATCATAGTTTTTAAAATTTGTCAATATTATTATTGGTTTATTATTATTGGTTCGTAATTTAGTAGTAAAAGGGTAGGGTTTGCAATTTTCATTTGATTTAACCAACAAAGTTATTAGAATGAAAATCAAAGTGGTATTATACCAAGGTGCTTCAGGGAACTATTTTTGTGAAATTGTTGTACCAATATTTACTGTATAGAAAAGCTACATGAAGTGATAATTCATGTATACTCATGTTCATCCTGCAAAGCTGGCTGAATTCAACGTTGGCTTAACTTAGTCTTAAATCAATAGAGAGGAGCTTTTTGATGAAGGCCTTTAGAATGAGATTTTTGTTAGTTTCTATAGCACTCTGTTTTTGTACGGTTGCATACGGCCAGGGCCAAAAGTTAAAACTTGATGTAAGGGAACACACACTCGGAAACGGTATAAAATTATTGATGTTGGAGAAACACGATGTTCCCATAGTCTCACTTCGTATCGTTTACAAGGTTGGTTCTGTGAATGAGCACCCGGGAATCACAGGCGCCTCTCATTTGTTTGAACATATGATGTTCAAGGGTACGGAAATCTTTGGGATTAAGGATTATGAGAGCGAAAAGCCTCTTCTGGAAATGGAGGATGAGCTGATTTCTGGAATTGCAGTTGAAAAGGCCAAAGGCAATAATGCTGATAAAGAACTAATAAAACAATTAAAGGATGAATTGGAAGAAGTCTGGAGTAAACAAAAGGAGTTGATAGTTAAGGATGAAATGTGGTCAATTTATCTCAAGAATGGTGCTACCGGTCTCAATGCATCTACCGGTAATGATGCGACATATTATTATTGTAACCTGCCTGCAAACAAGCTTGAATTATGGGCATTTATGGAATCTGACCGTATGAAGAACCTCGTCCTGAGAGAGTTTTATTCTGAAAGGGATGTTGTAATGGAAGAGAGGCGACTTCGTACTGAAAATAGTCCGTTTGGCCTGTTGATAGAGCAACTTAATGCTGCTACCTTTACTGCCCATCCCTATGGCTGGCCGGTTATAGGCTGGATGTCAGATATTGCAAATATGAAGAAAGCAGAGGTTGCCAAATATTTTAAACAATTCTATTCATCAAATAATGCAGTTATAGTTGTTGTTGGTGATATGAACCCTGATGAAGTTATCAAGCTTATAGAAAAATATTTTGGTGATATTGAGCGCCAGCCACCTCCACCGGAGGTTACGACTGTCGAACCCGAGCAAAGAGGAGAACGTAGAGTTTATGTAGAATATGATGCCAATCCCGTACTGTCCATAGCTTACCACAAACCTGCAGTCGGCCACCCGGATCAATATGTCTTTGATGTTATATCGGCAATTCTTTCAAGTGGAAGGACTTCGAGGTTATATAAAAGCTTGATAGAAGAGAAGCGCATGGCTGTAGCGGCTCATGCTTATGGAGGGCCATCCAAATATGCAGATTCCTTTGTCTTCTTCTGTTCGCCGCGGCATCCACATACGGCAGAGGAGGTTGAAAAAGCAATATACGAAGAACTGGAAAAACTGAAAACGACTCCGGTAACTGCCCATGAATTACAAAAGATAAAGAACCAACTGGAAGCTGATTTTATAAGAAGCCTGGAATCCGCATCAGGACTGGCAAGTGAAATATCTTCTTATGAGGCGATCTCCGGATGGAGATACATAAATACTCTTGTTGAAAAGACAATAGCCGTGACTCCTGAGGACATTATGCGTGTTGCAAACAAGTATTTTACAAAGACCAACAGAACGGTTGCAATCTTAGTGAAAAAAAATAAAGGAAAGGAATTAACTGATGAAAACGATAAAGGCTGAATTTTCACTAAGCAATCTATTTGTTTTAATACTCATATTGTCAAGTCTCTCTATTGTGCAGGCAAAATCGCTTTTTGCGTATGATGGGCATGGCGGACAGACGATTGAACCTATGGCAACAGAACCTCAATCTGAGGGGGCCAGGATAGTTTCTAAATTTGAGTATAAACCAATTGAGTTTACTCCGCCAAAACCAGAAAGGTTGGTTTTGGACAATGGCATGATCCTTTATCTTCTCGAAGACCACGACTTACCAATTTTTAGAATTACTGCCCGCTTCAAGACTGGTGCCGTTTACGAGCCAGAGGAAAAGGCAGGGCTTGCGAATCTGGTTGGCAACGTGATGAGAAGGGGCGGCACAAAGACAAGAACGCCTGAACAGATGAATGAAGAGCTGGAATTTATCGCGGCATCTGTTGAGACAGCGATTGGAAGGGAATCTGCCAGCGCTTCGCTTTCTACAATGAAGAAGGATATTGATAAGGGCTTGGAGATTTTCGCAGATGTACTGATGAATCCTGCATTCCCGGAGGACATGATCAGGAAGGAGAAAGATGAAATATTGGAAGACATCAGAAGGGAAAATGATACTCCCAGACAGATTATATTCAGAGAATTCAGAAAAATATTGTACAAGGCAGATCATCCGTATAGTAGAAAAACAATAGGGTATAAAGATACAATTGAGAAAATAACCAGAGAAGACATGATTGCCTTTCATGAAAAGTATTTCCACCCAAACAATATCATTCTGGGTATTTCAGGAGATTTCAGTACCGAAGAAATAATAAGAAAAATAAAGACAGTTTTTGCAAAATGGGAAAAAGTTGAGATAGATTTTCCAGAGGTGCCATCGGTGGAGAAGGAATTCCAGAAATCAACAAACTACATTTACAAGGATATTAACCAGGCCAATGTAGTTTTTGGACATCATGGTATACATAGATTGAGTAAGGATTATTTCCCAATTAAGATATTAAGCTTTATACTAGGAAGTGGAAGTTTTACGGCCCGAATCCCAAGCAAAGTACGTTCAGATGAAGGATTGGCGTACTCAGCTTACAGTGCTTTTCATGCACCGAGAGATGTTGGTTTCTTCTTCGTAACATGCCAGACTAAGAGTGGATCAACAGTAAGGGCCATAACCCTTGCCCTGGATGAGGTGCGAAAAATAAGGGAGGAGTATGTTGAAGACGATGAATTAGTATTAGCAAAGGATACCTATATAAATCAATTTATCTTTAAATTTACATCAAGTGCCAGTATTGTTGGCCAGATGGTTGAAATAGAATATGAGGGGTTGCCCTTAGACTATCTTGAGACTTATGTAGACAACATAAAGGTTATAACCAAAGAAGATATAGCGCGTGTGGCAAAAGAGTATTTACATCCTGACAAGATAAAATTACTCGTTATCGGCGACATGAAACAGTTTGATAAACCGTTGACGGAATTTGGTGAAGTAAATACTGTAGAACTGGAATAACTGGAATAACTGTCTGATACTTGATGTCGGCTACTCGATACTGGTTTAGGGGGGCCTGGCATTAACCTCAAAAATCCTCTTTAATTTAGAGACGCTAAATGTCCCTCCTTAAAAAGAAAAATGTTCTTATTACTGCAGGTTCAACACGCGGCTATCTGGATGCAGTTCGTTACATAACGAATACATCAACAGGGAGGCTTGGTAGTGAGATAGCATTCGAAGCAATGGGTCGTGGAGCGGTTGTTACGTATATATATGGAGCCGACAGCTTGTTTCCTGTAATCCATGGCCGTAGTGACTTGAAGGCCTCACAGCTTAAGCTAATCGAGATTGAAACTAATAACGACCTGATGAAAGTTCTTCAGGAAAAACTGAAGAATAGAAAATTTGATGCAATTATTCATGCAATGGCAGTGGCAGATTATGTGCCGGCCAGGGCTAAACAGAGCAAGACGTCTTCGCAAAAGAAAGAATGGTTGGTAAAACTGGTAAAGACCCCCAAGGTTATAAATACTATAAGGGATTCATGGCCGGAAGCGCTTCTTGTGGGATTCAAGTTAGAGGTAAACAGAACAAAAGATGAGATAATAAGAATAGCCCGAAGATTTTTAGCAAAAAGCAAGTCCAATCTGATTGTGGCTAATGATTATAAATATATCTCTCGTAATCGTCATATTGCATACATGGTTACAGGTGACCGTAAAATACCAAAACCGTTAAAGGGCAAAAAAGCGATAGCAAGGAACATTATTTCCTATCTTGAGAAGATTCTCTAATAAAATGATGTTTAGTTTTTGTTTGACTAAAATTCTGTTTAAAATATAATCGAAGTTTTGATTTTTTCGCTACACGGAACGCAAAAGATATTATTTCTGTAATTTTCTGTTTTTTAAGGAGCTGTAGCTCTATGGAGTGGGATAAAGAAGCGAGTTTGAGACTTGAAAAAATACCCGTATTCGTGCGGAGACTTGCTCGTTCAAAGATAGAGAAGCGTGCCAATGAAAAGGGAAAGAATGTTGTCACTGTGGAAGATGTAGAGGATGCAAAGGCAAGCTTTATGGGAACCGGAAGTGTTAAAAGTGATAAAGGTGTAATAAACGCAGACCCGTTCTCACTAGACTCCAATACAGGTGAAGATAAGTTTGAGATCTTGAAAAGATCTGATGAATATGAAGAGGAAGATGGATATCCCGCGATGTACCATGTCGATATATGCCGTGGAGAGGATGTAGAGTGTCCGTTTCTGATAGCAGAAATCAAAGGGATTTCACAGAAAATAAAGGATAGGCTCAAGGAGGTGGAATTCAGTAAAAAGCTGATAAAGAGGATTGATGGCAAGATCCTGCCTCACCAGAGACTGAAGATTGCAATCGCCAGTTGCCCGAATTGCTGTTCCATGCCTCAGATAAGGGATTTTGGTTTACACATCAGGGCAAAGGTATATGTTGATGAAAGTTTTGCGTGTAACGGGTGTGGAAATTGTTTAAGGGCCTGTAAGGAGGGTGCAATCAGGATTACGGGAATGTCAAATGAGGTGCAGGGAGAGGTCACAGAGGAGAATACAGAACAGCATGAAAACAAGGAAAGGGTTGTTACGATCAATTACGATCGCTGTGTACACTGCGGTCTTTGTGCCGAGGTTTGTCCTACCGGTACTATAAAGATAGAGAAGAAGTGTTTCCGTGTAATGATTGGCGGAAAGCTGGGCAGGCATCCCAGATTTGCAGAGGGTCTAATAGAGTTTGCAGATGAGTCTGAAGTACTTAATGCCCTTGATGTTTGTGTAGAAGCAATACTGAATGAGAAGAGAGAAAAGCGTTTTGGAGTACTGGTTAGAAAAATTGGTATTGATGAATTCAAAAAGAGGCTGAAGGACAAAAACAATATTTCACAGAAAAACGTAAACGATAAAGAGGTTGTGCATTCCGGAATGCATAATTGAGGTTGAAAATATAATAAAATGGCATTAAGCGAAACTGATAAAAAAATACTTCAGAGGCTTCAAACAAATCTTCCGTTAACACATAGACCGTTTCTTGATCTTGCCAAAGAACTGGAACTTGATGAAGACCTGATTATTGACAGGGTAAAGTCCATGATTGAGGAGAAATACGTTCGCCGTCTTGCTCCTATCATAAATACCCAGGCTGTTGGAAACTCTGCAACGCTTGCGGCGATGCAGGTACCTGAGGACAGAATTGACAGTGTAGCCGAGGTAATAAACGGGTATAGCGGAGTCTCTCATAATTATCTGAGAAAAGGGAAGAACAGAGAACTTCCTCTCAATATCTGGTTTACGATGTCGGCGCCATCACAGGAAAAGCTTGAAGAAAATATTAAAGAGATAGAGACTCGCACAGGTTTTGATGTTCGCATGCTGCCGACAACAAAGAAGTTTAAGATAGGCGTGAAATTTAAGATATACTGATTTTGTTATTCTTGAGGGAATGATGAAATATATTGAAAAGGACTATTTATGACAGAAGATTTAGACATTAAACTGATAAAATATATGCAGGACGGTTTACCCCTGACAAAGACCCCATACAAAGATATAGCTGATGGATTAGGCATGACAGAGGATGCAGTAATAGAAAGGTTAAAGGTGCTGCTGGAAAACGGGAAGATAAGACGCCTTGCGGCCTCTATAGCTCACAGGAAGATAGGCATAAATTCAAATGCCATGACAGTATGGAAGGTGCCGAGTGAGAGGGTTGAAGAATGCGGGCCGATTATGGCAGCCTTTGAGGAGGTTACTCACTGTTATGAACGTCCGACATTTCCCGGTTGGGAGTATAACGTCTTTACTATGATCCACGGTTACACAGATGAAGAATGTGAAAACGTTATCGAAAGAATAAAACAAAAAACCGGTCTGGATGATTATGTAATGTTATACAGCGAGAGAGAATTCAAAAAGGTAGGGGTAAGGATCTAGAGACACGAATTAGAACGAAACAAAAAAAAATAAGACACTAATTTCACGAATTTACACTAATTAACTTTGATTTAATGTTAGGCTATAAGTCGACAATAGACGGTTTTGCAACTTAGTTGTTCTTAATACTGATAACAGGAACCTTCTAGACATCTATTCGCTCTGATTCGCTGTCTGTCGACAGACAGGATTTCTTATACTTCTTATTTCGTGCTAATTTGTGCCTTTTACTCGCCCTCGGCGCTGTTTGTCCGGGGGTAATTCGTGTCTCTATTTGTAATTCTCGAATTGAACAGCAAAGTCATAATCCTGATCCTTGATAGACTGCATAACTGTCTGCAAATCGTCTATTTTTTTTCCTGATACCCGAATTTTATCTTCCTGTATTTGTGACTGTACTTTCAGTTTCATGCCTTTTATAAATTTGACCATTTCTTTAGCTTTGTCCATAGGAATCCCTGACTGAAACGTGATAACCTGTCTCAGGGTGTTTCCCAGCGCATTTTCGGTCTTCCCAAAATTAAGTGCCTTTGAAGGAATTTCCCTCTTCACGAGTTTTTCCTTTAAAATTCCTGTCAGGCTTTGGAGCTTATAATCATCATCGGCAATCAAAGTTATTGAATCTTCTTTGTTTAAGGTAATCGACGACTTGCTTCCCTTGAAATCGTATCTTACCGCCAGTTGCTTTCTGGCTTGATCGACAGCATTTTTAACCTCGTGCATTTCCACCTTACATACAATGTCAAGCGAATGTGTGTCTGCCATATTAGTGTCTCCAAGGAGTATTTTAAGTTTGTAAACAATATAGATACAATCCAAAGAAACATCAAGACAAAAATACGGAACAGAACTTAGGTACGGGTAATATAATTTATCTTGTATTTCTCATACGGAAATGAAATAGGAATGGTAAAATATTTATTGATCTTTATACTAATGAGTGTTACTAAAATTATATTTATGCTACTGAAAGGATGATAAGAGTTGCACGAATTAACCGTTATCACCATTACAGCCGCATCCATTGGCCTGCTGCATACACTGCTGGGTCCCGACCACTATCTGCCGTTTATTGTGATGGCCCGGGCAAGGAAATGGTCTCTGGTCAAAACAACATGCATAACCGCTTTGTGTGGTGCAGGTCATGTACTTAGTTCTATTATATTAGGCATCATCGGTATTGCTCTGGGGATTTCTATCAACAAATTAGGGGCAATAGAATCATTCCGTGGCGGGCTTGCGGCATGGTTACTCATAGCGTTTGGAGCGGGGTATTTTATCTGGGGTGTATTCAGGGCGCGAAAGAATCGGCCACACAAACACTGGCATGCGCATGGTGACACGGACATGCCGATACACAAACATGCCCATAGTAAAGACCATTTACATGTCCATAAGGGGGAAAAGGCAAAGAACCTTACCCCCTGGATACTCTTCACAATCTTTGTATTCGGGCCTTGTGAACCCTTGATCCCGTTGTTGATATACCCGGCGGCAAAGAGTAGTGTTTTTGGCCTGGTGCTGGTAGCGGGTGTCTTTGGCGTAGTGACGATAGCTACAATGCTGAGTATTGTAATACTTCTTTCTTTAGGTGCAAACCTTCTGCCTATGGGACGATTAGAACGGTACACTCATGCTCTGGCAGGGGCTACAATATGCCTTTGTGGAATAGCGATTAGATTTCTAGGATTATAATCTCGTTATTTATCTAAATCTCTTCTCAACAATAACCTGGCGAAGTTATACATAACGAAATATTCCCAGGCAAAAGGTCCAAAGCCCAGGAAACCCGCAACAGGCATCTCAAATATCTTCAGGTCTTGCATGAAAGGCGCTGTGTAAATCCATTTTGACGGTGCCCAGAAGTTCCAGAACTCCCACAATAATCCGCAGATAAATCCGGCCGTAAAGAGAGAGAGGATTCTTTTTAGAGTTCCATTTTCTAAATCCCTTAACAGTGAATCTCCCCTGCTTGAGTACACAATCGGTTCCATCAGCATTACAAAGCCCGTCCATACGAGTCCGAATAGATACTTAGCAGAACTTTCCGGTAGTAATAATGGAGCCATTACAAAGAAGAAGCCAAGTACAATTCCTCCGTAAATTGTTCGGTTTGTTACCTTAAGTTTCGTTATATGAAATCTATCGAAGATACGAAGCGTATCAAGGAGTTCCGCTGTTAGAAACATTCCCGGCATTATCGTTGCGAATGATAATCCCATACCTAAACAAAGTTCTACCGTATTAGTAGGTAAGCCAATATATTTCCAGTTAGCAAGGTGCAGGTTGTAAAGCTCGAAGAGCAGCCATATTAATATGGAGAGTGGGAGTTGCAGCAGGAAATTTCTTCTTCTGTTGCAGATAAGTGAGTTTCCCTTTAGTCTGAAAATTATTGCATCCATCAAAAAGAGGTAGCCCCACCAGCATAATGGTGTGGTCCACGCACCTATACGGTGTGCTATGTAGAAATTGTGTTGAAGGATAACTGCAGATTCAGCAATTGCGATCAGGAAGATACCTATCCAGCCGTGTAGTTTAAACTCATATCTTCTCTTTACTTCAGGTTCAGGGTTGTTTGAGGTATTCATATTAGAGATTTTATTAAATTTTTACAAACGGTCAACTCTCTTTTTTTATGCAAACCAGTGATAAATTTGTAGATTTGCGTGGATGTAAGGTTCAATTTCAGGCCTGGACCATTTGAGTTAGAGGGGGGTTTTTCCTCTTGATTTTACTTTCTAACCCTATACTATCACAATAAATTTAAAACAATGTTATGATGAAATTCAGGTTTGTACAATATT
>CAJXKT010000039.1 GCA_913055705.1 uncultured bacterium | reverse complement strand
AATAGAATGACGTAAGGATCCAGAGAAAGGATGCAGTAAGGGCAAAGAATATCCCCAGGGCATCGATCTTGAAACTAATATCAAGCCCGGGAAGGACTGTTACGATAGAACATTCTATGACCTTGCCGTCAAGTATCGCTGGAAGCATGGAGACGATCAAACCAAATTTGGTAAGAGAGGCCAGGATCGTCCACGATTCCCGCAGGTTTGGTTTATTGTTGAATATAAGTATAAGAGCAATGGCACAGAGTGGTGTGACCATTGCCAGAAAAGGTATGGATGAATAAACTGTTTCCACTATAAAATTTCCTTTAATTCCTCAATATTAATAAATTTTTACTACTGCAACAGCATAACAGCCGCCTTCTCGGCGACATACAGAGGCGCCGTTGCGCTGATTCCAAAATATATACAAAGTGCGGCAAGGGCCATCGTAGGTCCCAGCATAATCCAGGGCGCTTCAGAATACTGGGATTCGTGGTCCGTAATTTCGGTCCCACCGTCTGTATATTGTAATGCTTGTTCCGGTAATTCATCAGGGAAGTATATATTTACGATAATTCTCCAGACATATACTGCCGCAAGCAGAGAACCTGTAATTATTACGGGAATGAGGTACCACATACCGGCATGCAGCGCACCGACAGCAATATACCATTTACTGACAAAACCGACCGTAAGAGGGACACCCATCATAGAGAGTCCCGCAACTGTAAAGACACCCATTGTAAACGGCATTTTTTTGCCCATACCCCTCAATCCTGAAATATCTTCTATACCGGTCTTGTAAACAATACAGCCTACAACCATAAACAGTGCGCCTTTCATCAATGCATGATTCAGTATATGGATAATACTCCCGGTCATTGCTAACTGGTTGGCAAGGACTGCACCCAGGACTATATACCCTATCTGCCCCACGCTTGAATACGCCAGCATCCTTTTAAGATTTGTCTGTGTAATGGCAATCGCAGAACCTGCAATTATGGCGATCGAAGAGACAACAATTAATATATTCGCAATAGGGATAAAATGTATATCAAACTCTATCCTGAAAACACCAAATATGATCCTTAACATTGCATAAACGCCAACCTTTGTCGCTGTTGCAGCCATTATGCAACTCACAACTGAGGGGGCATGTGTATAGGCACCGGGCAGCCATGCATGTAAAGGGAATAAGGCAAGTTTCAGGCTAAGTCCTACCGTGAAGAATGCGAGGGCAACCAGTACCATCTTTGAGTGAAACAGTGCCGGCAATCTTTCCTGTAGATCAGCAATGTTAAGGGTACCTGTTGCCATATAGATGTAACCGATACCGATTAGTATAAATGTGGCGGCAATGGTGCCCAGTATAAGATAATTGTAGCTTGCTACAAGTGCCTCTCTTTTCTTTCCGATGGCAATCAGGGCATATCCTGCAAGAGATGAGATCTCTAAGAATACATATATATTGAAGATATCACCCGTTATGACTATCCCCATGAGTCCTGTGATGAAAAGCATATATACGCTGTAAAACGTCGATGTCTTGTCTTCATCGATCTCCATCTCTACGCTCTTCTTTGAATAAAGAGAAACAATAAAGGCAATAAACGAAACAACTACCAGCACAAATGCATTCAGGTAATCAATCGCATACTCTATCCCCCAGGGTGGTTCCCAGCCTCCTAACCAGTAACTTATCCTCCCTGTATCCAGGACAGTCATAAGGAGTGAAATAGAGATTAGAAAGCAAAAGAATGTTATGGTTGATGCAATAATCCATGGGATAAGCCTGTTTAATCTGCCTGTCAGGGGGATTATAAGCGCAAAGATAAGAGGAATGACTATTATAAGGACCGGTAACTCTTGAATGAATTTCATCTATGCTGTGTTGCTCCTATCGATATCTAGTTTTTGCTTTTCCAGGATCATGTCTTCTTCAATCGTTCCATATTCTTTATGGATGTTTATTATCAGGGCAAGAGCAACTGCAGTTGTGCTTACTGAAACAACTATAGCGGTAAGGATAAGCACATGAGGGAGAGGATTATCATAAACATGGCTCTTGTCCCACAATATAGGGGCAGTTCCATGTTTAACCTTGGACATTGCAATGTAAAATAGAAAGACTGAGATCTGAAAGATATTTATACCTATAACTTTTTTTATAAGATTCCTCGAAGATATCGTTGCATAAAGCCCTATCATCATGAGGAATATAACCACTAAATAATAATATTTTGTCTGAATTATGTGAATTATATCAGCCATAATTAACTATCGGTTCTTTCTTTCTTCGCTGTTTCAAAGAATATTGTTATCATCACAAAAGCAACTGTGATCCCCACACCTATTTCAATACCATACATACCTAAATGGCTCGCAAGGTGGTGTGAACCCAGAGGAAGTTCTGCATATTCCAGATATGCCCCTCCTGCTAATATGCAAAGTATCCCAATTCCCGCATATACCAAAGCACCTGTTGACACCAGAATGTCACTGACTTTCTGCGATATCCTCTTTCTGCCTTCATCCATACCAAATGCAATTACATAAAGAATTATGCTTGCTCCCAAAATTACACCCCCCTGAAAGCCGCCGCCGGGGCCGAGGTCACCATGAGCAATAACGTAAAATGCAAACAACTGGATAAATGGGGTAAAAAATTTTGCAACAATTCGTACTATAATATGCTCTTTCATGTGTCTTTCCTTAAAAGCCTAAACTTTTTTCTTTCTCCTCAGCAGTAATATAACAGCTGTGCCGGCGGTGAAGATTACCGTTGTTTCTCCGAGTGTATCGTATCCCCTGTAACTTGCAAGTACTGCGGTGACCATGTTATTAATACCTGTATCATGGTGGGTTTCCTCTATATATCTTGGAGACACATGTTGATTAGTAGGTGCTTCAGGGTCTCCAAACTCCGGCATGTCAAGCGTTCCATACACAAGGACTGCTCCTGTTACTATTACAAGAACGAGAGACATTATCTTTGAAAACAAGGCTGAAGGTTTTTTTCTTTGTCCTTTTGTATAATGGTATTCGTACCTTTTTGTCCTGCTCAATGCTGCAATCATTAATACAGACGTAATCCCTGCCCCAACAGATGCCTCAGTAAAGGCAACATCAACCGCGTTCAACCTGGTGAAAATAGTCGCCATTATAAAGCTGTATACACCAAGTATAATAGTTGCACTCAGCAGGTCTTTCATAAAAAGTGCAAAAATAGCGCAGGCCACTATAATAAGAAGCAGTAAGATATCAATCATTTTTGTAATACCATGGATATGTCATAGAAATATTTTCAGACTCTGGCTTTGGATTGTTCCAGTACACCATCACTTCTTCTCCTTTTTCTTCCAGGGTATAATCCCTTTTAAAAATGCAGCCTGTGCAACAGCATGTGTTGCTGTTGGGCTTGCAATAAAGATTAATACCATTATGATAAAGAGCTTAACACTTATCAGAGAGAATCCCTCATATACCATCAGGCCTATAAAGATAAGTGCCTGTCCGACGGTATCAGTCTTCCCTGCAGGATGTAGCCTGGAGAAAAAGTCAGGAAACCTTACAATACCGATGGCGGTTACGACAACAAAGAAACATCCTATACCTAAAAAAACTCCGCATATTATTGTTTTAATATCCATGGTTAAATAATAAATTGAGGGATTAAGAAATTAATGGATTTTATAATTTCTTAATCCAATCTCCCCATTTCTCTATATTTAAGAAAAGCTATTGTTGCAATAAAGTTTATTAATGTATAAACCACAGCCAGGTCAAGAAAATGAGGACGGCCATATGCGAATCCGATAAGCACTAAAATGACTACGGCTTTGGTGCCTATCGCATTTGCTGCAAGGACCCTGTCATATACCGTTGGTCCTTTTATCGCCCTATAGAGCGTTAACATAATTGCAAATGTCACTACAATTGATGCAATATCAAACACTCTTTTTTCCCTCAATTTTCATAACCTCTCCCTCTATCTTCTTAACCTTTCTTTGCATTTCTCCGCTGATAATACCTTCGGCTGATTTTTGCCAGATTGCATGGATGACAAATTCTTCCCTGTTCGCATCTACTGTTACCGTACCGGGTGTAAGTGTTATCGAGTGGGCAAGGGTTACAATCCCAAGGTCTGTCTTCAGGTCGTTTTTAAAACGGACAATCTGCGGATCTACCAGCGGCTTTGGGCTAAGGACAAGATATGCAATTTCAACATTTGCCAGGATAATTTCCCACAGTAACCAGGGTATATACACAATAAACTTGAAAACCCTTCCGGTTTCAGTTTTTAAATCAGCCTTTCCTATAAAAATATCATGTGAAAGGTATGCGGTAATAAGACTTGCTACGACCCCTGAAGTTATAAGGATAAACGTAAACTCCCCGGAAAGAAGTATCCAGAATATAAACATTGCTATGGTAGTAATTAAGAAACTCATGTCTTAACCTCTCTATAAAAGTAAAAGACCATTAAAATCTTGTCCATCGAATGGCTATCCTCATCCCGCTAAAAATGCGTAAACTAATTTAAATAGCAGATAACATGCCGGTGTTTTTAGATAAAACAAGAGAAATGCAAGGTGCAGTAAACATGCGCCTTACGTGTATAAGCAAAAAAATAAGAGAAGATTTTAACAAAAGTATGGCTAATATAACAAAAGTATGGCTAAATTCAACCGTTATATTGAACCAAAAGAGACAAACGGATGTATTCTTTTTGTAAGTTCTCAATAAAATAAACTGAAGGAGATCTCCTTTTAAGCAATAAATTTTTGACCATTCCATTTTCTATCCATGAAAAGGAACAGGTTTTCCTTAATTAATTGAGAACATACCTTGTTTCTTTTTAATTGCGTCATGCTATGTATTGATGTATATTTGCGGATAGCAAATTGAATAAATTTTGCTTCCTTCAAATACAAGGATGTTTTCTATCTATTGGAGAAACGTATATGAAGAAACTGTTTATTTTGTGCCTCTTTACCCTGACATTTCTTTTCCCATGTACTAATGGTTTTTCTGATATTCTAAAGGATTTGAAAAACTTTGAGGAATCTTTAAGTAATTGGGTAGTGCAAACTAATGAATTGAACAAAAGGCTCGCAGAACTGGAGGGTGAGCGTGACTCCAGAGAAAAGCAAGTTGCAGATTACAATCAGGGTGTGGCTGACATAGGGAATCTGATAGTTGATCTCGATGCCAAGGTTGACCAGGTTTCGAAAATGAGCTCTCTGAAAGGTGTAAAAGATATCGTAAAATCATTCGAAGGAACATTGGATGTATTTAAACAAAGATTTTCTGAAATGGCAAAAAGATTAGAAGACCAGGAAGTTAAGACGGCAGTACTTGAAAGGATATATCAAACTTCCCAGAAACCGGTAGAGACCTTGATTAGTTCTATAGACGAGCAGAAGAGTGTTATCAACAAGCTGTCAGAAAAGCTGGTTAAGCAGGAAAAATTAATTCTCTCTATGGAAGAGAGTTTAAAGAAACAAACGTCTCCTGCCGTATCTTCTACAAAAGGTATTGAAGAACTAAATGCCAGATTAAGTAAACTGGAATCAGGAGTTATAGTACAAAAAAAGGAGTTAAAAGATATTCAAAAAGAGGTAAGTGAGAAAGCTGAAACAGGGAAAGAAGTTGTGGTTTCAGAAGTTACTCCCAAGAAAACTGGGACAGAGAAAAAGGTTGTAGCTTCAGAAGCTCTTCCCGAGAAGGCTGGGGCAGGGGAAAAAGCTGCAAGTTTAGAAGTTAAACCCGAGAAAGTAGAAGCACCTGTCAAAAAAGCAACTGAGGTTGATGGATATATGGATATAGGGGGAGGGTTCCTTGCTAAAGACATAAAGCTGAAATCATTTGGTTCATCAACCCGGATAAGCGGTGAACTAATGAACAAATCTGACAAAGGCTACGGTATGATAGATTTTAAAGTTCAGGCCTTTAATAAAGAAAATGTTTTTTTAGGAGGTCATGGATTCTCCGTTTATAGTTTTAAAAAGGATAAGGCTAAAGCTTTTGAAGAAGTAATAACAGGGGTAGAAATTAAGGAAATTGCCATGTATGCCATCTATCCCGCCCGGATGCAAACAGTTTCAGATACAGGTGAAAGTGCAATCAAGATGTTCGAAAAGGAAGTGAAGGTTGCAAAGGCAGACACAAAAAAAGCTGACACAAAAGAGGCAACGCCAGAAGATTTAGAAGCGTTGTTATTTGATGAGGGGAAGGAGGGGGGGCTGGGAAAACTGGAAGGTTTTAAAAGCGTGGGTAATGAGTTTTATGCCGGGAAGGTTTCTTTCAACCGCTTTGGTTCTTCCTCTACTGTAACAGGAGAGATTAGAAATAACTCAAAAAATGACTTTTTCAATGCTTCATTCGTTATGAAAGTATTCAGTAAGGCTTATGGTATGATTACGAATTTTGACTTTTCAGTAAGGAGGATTAAGAGTGGAGAGACAAAGCTTTTTGAAGAGATTGTTGCAGGTGTAGACCCCGTAGATATTGAAAGGTATGAGATTGCGTTTAAGAACTCTTACTAAACGCGTTGTCATTTTGCCCGATGGGTTTGTTTGGCGGGGAGCCTTCCGCTACTGAGACACAGGAAATTCTTCAGTAAGGGACTCCCATTCCTTGTCGATTTTGCCTTGTAGTTCTTCGGGTACTACAGGTTTTTCTTCTTCAAGTTCCTTTTCTAATTCTTCAGGTACCTTTAAGCCTTCAGGCATTCTCTTTGGTAGACGGAAAAACTCCTCTCTCTCTTTCTTTCCTCTAAGTATCTTTTGCTCTCTCGTTCCCAATGATTCCCTGCTTTCTATCACCCCTCCAAGTTTGTCTATCATTTTTTCTATGTCTAAAAGGTCTACGTCCTGGGTAGATACTACCACATCATCCAGGTTTATGTTTCTTGCCGCTTCAAGTGCTACTATTAAGTCGCCACCGGTGCCGGTCATGGCTTTTCTTCGTAATCTTTCACCCTCTGCTTTTGCCCTTGCAATCAGCAATACGCCAGCCGCTCTTCTTTCCTCTTTGTAAAGGTTTCCCTCCGCCTTCTTTTCTATTAAGAACTTGTTGGCGTCTGCAAGGATTTCGGTAACCTTGGTTACCATTTCCGCATTCAGCGATACGATCTTTCCATCCTTATTAGACTGTATCTTTTCTGCAAGGGCTTCTGTGGTAGCGTCTATGGTCTGGGTAATACCTCTCTGGTTAACGGCCCTCTCCTTTGAAATGTTTAACACCTGGTCTAATTCTGCGAGCTTAACATTTTTAATTTTCCTCTCCAGTTGAGGGTCGAATCTCATATCAAGTATAAGAAAATCTATGATGTTAATATGGCGGTTCTCAAACGCAACTGCAAGCAGTTGCTTTGCCTCTGCGGCTCTTTTGCGTTTCTGGTCCGGATTGTAAAGGTCCTTTTCCGTCATCTTTCCCAGGACGTTTCTTGATACTTCACGAATATCACTTGCAATAAAGCCTTTATATCTATTGCCCGGGCCGATTTCCTCTCGAATTTTGTGCGCCTTCCCCCTCTGTATCTGAAATTTTATGATTATATCTACTGTAACGTTGTAGTCATCCACAGTTCTTATGGGTAACTCTCTGGATTCAATCTTGCCATCCGGTGTGCGTGCCTCTCTTGTAAAGTTCATTGTTTGTACAGTAGAGTCATATATATCCCAGTTTTCTATTCTCCTTATATACCTGTGCCAGCCGGGCTTATAGTCTTTTTGTACAACACCTCTTTTAACGCCCCATACTGAAGTCTTAACCCCAATCTTGTCAATATCGATCCTGATAATCAAAAACTTTACACCGATTACAATGACAATTATGGCTATCCCAATGCTTAAAGGCACTATATATCTTGCCAGAAACTTTAACATTATTTCACTCTCCTGATACTGCTCAAAAGATTATTATTGCTTCTGCTCTTCTTCAAGAGGTTTTCCTTCCTTTTTAAGTGGTGGTTTCTCCTCTTTTTCCGCCGATGGCGGTATTAATTCCATCGCCCGAAGCCTTTTTTCTCTTTCCCTTATTCTAAGTTGTGGTATTTCCTCTGCGGCCCTTAAAACCGGTGTTCCTATTATCTTTGCCTCACGCAATCTCTTTGCGTATTCCAGTTTGACCAGGTTGCGGCCGCCTTCACCCTCAAGCGCATCTCTTAATGCAAGGATACCCGCTGCTTCAGCTTCTTTGACAGCGAGTATTGCCTCTGCATCTCTTCTTAATCTTTCGTATTCCGCATCAGCATCAAACTTTGCTTTAAGTAGATAGGCAATACCTTCCTGTTTAACTTTAGCCGCTTCTGCCTTTGCGTCTATTTCCATGTTGTATAATTGACCTCTGAATCTGGATATCGCCACATCCAGCTTTTTTGTTTCTTCGGTAACTACCCTTTCCTGATTTTCTTTGGCGGCTTTTCCCCTGCTTCTCTGCTCCTGAACCTCTTTATCGGCAATCCTTCTTTCCTGAATCTTCTCTGCATATTCTCTGTAATAACGATAATCAATAAAGTTTAGAGAAGTCATCAATATACCATGTTGATTTAAAAGCCTGTCTAGCTCTTCTGACGCTTCCTGTGTCTTTTGTCTTCTCTTTTCAGCCTCAGGAAATTCGCCAATTTCCAGTTCCCCGAATTCATATCGGCATATGGTTTTTGCATAGTCCCGAATCCATTTCTCTTTATATGTAGTGCCTATACCCGTATTTTGAACGACAGTATCCGCCATTTTCGAAATTAATCTATATTGGATGATCAAGTCGAGGCTTACATCACCGCCATCCCGCGTCTTAAGTATAACGGGATTACCCTGCGGGTACTCTGCTGATATATTCGCTGAAGTCATAGGAGTTGACTGCTCACTCTTGTCAAGGATGTACAGATTCTGTATGAACGGATAGTAAACTATAGCGCCGGCATGGTCTATGGTAGTTATTTTACCCGTAATATTATTGATGATTACGGCAACCTCGTCACCCTTTATCTCTCTCCATGACAACCGTCTGCCGCCTACAATGGTTAAGACTACCAGCATTATGGGGACAATGACAAAAAATATCGTCCTATTAGAAATTGCCTTTTTCTTTTTGGTGCCTTTTGGGTTAAACCCTTTTTCCATTTTATATCTCTTTTAATTTAAAAAAATTAAGTTGACGCATTTATTATAATTAACGCTTACGGCCCGCACGGGGTGGAAAGGTTATGCCAAGTGCCTTTATCGCGAATTTCTTATTCTTCAGGCCAAAGTGTACTTTTCCTTTACCAGTAATAAGAGTGATAACCGTAAGGAAAGGTATCACAACAGGAAGCGCTATGAGAAGTATGCATAAGGATAACAGTGTTATCGGCAAGGCAATTGAAATCAAAGGAAAAGCAATCAGCACAACACTTGTTATTACTAATAGCCCGAATACTATGACAGGAGGTAGAAAGAAGATTGAAACCAAGACCGTTATAAATTTCTTAAAACGGCTTTCAACCCTATTACCAAAAATGAAAACACCAGAGGGTGATACTTCTTCTATAGAAGGAATTTCTTCTGTTACTGCACTAATCTGTTCTTCTTCTGAAGCGGTTATTTCCTGAGCCGCTTCACTATCCTCTTCTTCTACTTCTTCTGGAGAGGAAGTCTCTTCGGTTACGGTACTAACCTGCTCATCTTCTTTTGAAGAGGCTGTTTCTTGAATCGCCTCATTATCCTTTTCCTCTTCTTTTGAAGAAAGTATTTCTTCAGTTGCTACGCTAACCTGTTCTTCTTCATCTTTTGAAGAAGGTATTTCTTCCGCTTCTTCGCTTGCCTTTTGCTTCTTTTTCCTCTTCCACATTTATGACAATCTAATATATATATTTGAGCGAGTATCTTGCCTTGACTTTAGGAATATTAACAGATATTATCTATTTGACCTGCAGAAAAACTACTGAATCTAATCATTTATTCTATGTAAAAAAAACATAAAGTCAAGCGAAATCTATAAGTTATGAAAAGCCAATATTACCCGGCATTAGTCGAATTCAAGGAGCTTTCAAAAAGGGGAAACGTAATACCCGTATACCGTCAACTTTTTGCGGATACGCTGACTCCTGTGTCTGCATTTCAGAAGGTTTCAGATGCGGATTACGCGTTCCTCTTGGAAAGTGCAGATGGCGGTGAAAAGATTGCGAGGTATTCCATCATAGGAAGTAACCCATTTTCTGGGTTCAAATGTCAGGGGCATAATGTAGAAATCTTTAACGACAAAGAGACTACGCGTCTTGAAACTGCCGACCCCTTCAATGAATTGGAAAAACAGATAAGTAAATTTTCCCCCGTACATATAGATGGCCTGCCTGATTTATTTGGTGGGGCAGTAGGATACATATCCTATGATTCTGTTCGATATGTCGAAAACCTGCCGGATACAACAACCGACGACCTTAATCTGCCGGACATACACTTTATGTTCTATGATGTAATAATTATATTTGACCACTTGAATAAGACGATAAAAGTGGTATGCGCCTCTTATGTTGGCGATAGAGACATTAAAGATGTTTATGAGGATGCAGTTGATAAAATTGACAGTGTTATAAAAAAACTCCGTACTCCCGTAACAACGCTGAGCGATGATATAACCGAAAAGGGAGAGTTAAATATGGAATTCTCATCGAATTTCAAGAAACCGGATTTTATAAGAGCGGTGGAAACCTGTAAGGAATATATTCGCGCAGGAGACGTAATACAGGCCGTTATTTCACAACGTCTGCAAACGCAAATAACAGCAAAGCCCATCAATATCTACCGTACATTAAGGGTCATAAACCCTTCCCCATACATGTTTTATATAAAAATAAAAAATCTTGAATTAATAGGATCCTCTCCGGAAGTAATGGTAAAGGTGGAAGACGGAAGCATTAATGTAAGGCCCATAGCCGGGACACGACAGCGCGGGCGTACAGCAGAAGAGGATGAGATGTTTGCAAAGGAGTTATTATCTGATCCTAAAGAACTTGCCGAGCACATCATGCTCCTTGATCTGGGGAGAAATGACGTTGGAAGGGTTTCGCAATATGACAGCGTTACAATAGACGAAAGAATGGTAATTGAAAAATACTCTCACGTAATGCATATCACATCCAGTGTCAGCGGGAAGTTAATGAATGGTAAAAATGCCTTTGATGGCTTAAAGGCATGCCTACCCGCAGGCACGTTGTCCGGCGCTCCAAAGGTGAGGGCCATGGAGATAATAGATGAATTGGAACCCACCCGGCGAGGCCCCTACGGTGGTGCAGTAGGTTATATAAACTTTTCCGGAGATATAAATACGTGCATTACCATAAGAACCATTGTCCTGAAAGATGGTAAGGATGCATATATTCAGGCTGGTGCAGGTATCGTTGCTGACTCGATTCCGGAAAGGGAATATCAGGAAACTCTTAATAAGGCAAAGGGTTTATTAAGAGCCATCGAAGTAGCAGAAAGGATTGAGGCGGCCCCCATCCATAAAGATTGACAAAAATATACGTAATAATATAATAATTGAGTTGATAAAGAATTTTCGGAAGTTACTAAACTGTTAAGGAGCTAGAAAATGTGGTTAAGATTGAGACTATACCTCATGCTGACGGTGATGTTTGGTATAGTGTACGCGGTAATTGTGATGATAGCCCACATGATGGGCGTTTCAGGTTTTATGTTTTATGCAGTTATAGCCGGCGGCATAACACTTGTCCAGTATATGATGGGGCCTAAGATGGTTGAGTGGTCAATGGGTATAAAATATGTTTCCGAGACAGAATCTCCTGAGTTGCACAACATGGTTGGAGAGCTGGCTCAAAAGGCAGGGATAAGAAAACCCAGGATCGGTATTGCAAGAATGAATATCCCAAATGCCTTTGCCTTTGGCAGGTGGGGCAGTGACGGCAGGGTCTGCGTAACTGAGCCCCTTATGAAACTCTTAAACAGAGGAGAACTCAAGGCAGTATTAGGCCATGAAATCTCTCACCTGAAGAACCGCGATGTAGCCACCATTACTATGCTCTCCGTAATACCTATGATACTCTGGTACGTTGCCTGGAATTTTATGTTCAGCAGAGACCGCGAAGGAAACAATACTGCCATGATAGGAATCGTTGCCTTTCTCCTCTATTTTATTACAAATATGTTGGTTTTATACGCGTCGAGGATACGGGAATACTACGCAGATCTTGGGAGTGTAAAACTCGGAAATACCCCTCATGACATGGCTTCTGCGCTATACAAATTAGTATACGGAAATGCAAAGATACCAAAGGAGTCATTGAAACAGATCGAGGGATATAAGGCTTTCTTTGCGAATGACCCTTCCAGGGCGGCGAGTGAACTTAAAGAATTAAGGCAAGTAGACCTTGATATGAGTGGTACGATTGAAGAAAATGAACTCAAATCATTGGGTACGATGAATGTAAAGATTAAAACCTCTGACAAGCTAATGGAGGTTTTAAGCACACATCCCAATATGGTTAAAAGGGTAAAGCATCTATCCGAATTAGCTCATGGAAGGACATGATCAGTGATAATTCCAAAATTTTTTCAACTCTTAGGTATGCTTTTATTATTAGAAGGCCTTTATCTTGGTATTGTTAAGCATTCTATGAACCTTGAAATAATGTGCGTGGGGCTTGGTATTGGAATTTTCTACGCCGGAAGGTGGTTGGAGAAAAGAAAAGGTTAGATGCAGAGAAATTCTTTTTCTTATACAAGGTTTCGGGTTTGCCATTTACGGTGGTAATGTCATCTCTTCGTTACTGCCTGATCAAAAGACTGAGACAGGATTTTTCAAATTCCTCAACAAGACCGGGATCTCTTCCGGCAAAACATCATAGTCAAGAACTCCTGGTATAATTTTATACATAGGGAAGCATAATTATGCACGAACAAATGAATGTAGAAACAACAAAGGAACAAGTGGAGTCATGGGATAAGAAGTACCTGTGGCATCCCTTTACCCAGATGAAAGATTTTGTCAATGAAGAACCATTAATTATAGAAGACGGAAGAGGTGTTATCTTAAGAGACATTAATGGTAAAGAGTATATAGATGGTATTTCTTCCATGTGGTGTAATATACATGGCCATAGAAGGAAAGAGATTGATAATGCTATAAAGGACCAACTTGATAAAGTTGCTCATACAACCCTGCTTGGCATGTCAAATATACCTTCCGCAAAATTGGCAAAACGTCTTGTGGAGATAACACCGGAAGGTCTTAATAAAGTATTTTATTCTGATAATGGTTCCAATGCAATCGAAGTAGCAATAAAGATGGCATTCCAATACTGGCAATACAAAGGCTGCCGGGATAAGACTAAATTTGTTGCGTTACAGTATGGATATCATGGTGATACTTTGGGGGCAGTTGGTGTGGGAGGGATAGATATTTTTCACAGTGTGTTCAAACCCCTTTTACTTGAGACTTTCGTCTCTCCATCGCCTTATTGTTACAGGTGTCCATATGATAAAGACAAAGCTGCGTGCTCGTTTGAATGTTTAGGTGGGCTGGAAGAGATATTATCGAAAGACTCCGGTTCTGTAGCAGCCATGGTTATGGAACCTCTTGTACAGGGTGCGGGCGGGATGATCGTCCACCCTGAAGGTTTCTTGTCAGGCGTAAAAGATTTATGTGAAAAATATAATATCCTTCTAATTGCAGACGAGGTAATGGTCGGTTTTGGCCGTACAGGCAAGATGTTTGCATGCTCACATGAGAATGTAACTCCCGATATTTTTACTATTTCCAAAGGTTTAAATGGAGGCTATATGCCTTTGGCAGCGACCCTGGCTACAGATGAAATCTATAATGCTTTTCTGGGTAAATATAGTGAGCAGAAGACATTTTTCCATGGCCATACATATACCGGTAATCCTTTAGCATGTGCAGCAGCACTTGCGAGTATTGATATATTTGGGAATGAAAAGGTCATAGAAGGTCTTGAACCAAAGATCAGAGCCCTACAGGAGAGGCTCGAACAATTCTGGGAACTGAAGTCAGTAGGAGATGTGCGGCAATGTGGTCTCATTGCCGGTATAGAACTGGTTAAGAACAGAGAAACGAAGGAGCCTTATTCATGGGAAGAAAAAATTGGGATCAGGGTTAGTTACGAAGCCAGACAACGTGGTTTGATTACAAGGCCATTAAGCAATGTCATGGTTATTATGCCGCCCTTGAGTATAAAAATCTCAGAATTGAATAATATGATGGAAATTTTATACGAATCAATAGAATGTGTTACCGAAAAAAGTTGACTTACGGGAAGACCTGAATGCAATCGGATAAGCCAATTCTACAAAACCTTCCATAGCAATCTAGAAGCGTAAACCTTTACCCACAAAACGTTTGCAAAATAAACGGAGCAATAAAAGTAGAGAAATAGGGCTGCCACTCGACGATATAATCAGTATATCCATAACAGATAAGATGCTGATTATATGAGCACTCACAGCACACCTCTTCCCTGGATCAGTTGTCTTTATATATAAAATGCTTTAGGCACAATATTTAGCGCTATTAAGTAGCGAACTTATAGAAGTAAACGCTGCAAATGTTTGGCAAAATCGCATGGCAACCTGACATTGTTGCTTTCTTTAACGGATAAGCCAACATTAAAATTTTCTTCGCAAGTTCAATAAATTATGTACAGATAATTTTTTTTTAGGTTTTTTACGATTAAATACTATAGGAGGAGTAAAATAATCTAAGGTTTTGCTGGTGCAATTGTTAAGGAGGTATGGCATGCGCTATGCGCACTTATTA
>CAJXKT010000038.1 GCA_913055705.1 uncultured bacterium | reverse complement strand
CTATTATAATGATCTTGTCATCACTGGTTCGAATTTCCATACAGGTGGTATTCCCGCCGTAAACCAGATAATCCTTCCCTGATACCGGTATGGAGCCTCTTGCACCATAACACTGACCTGCTCCCCAAAAACTGATCCAGTTGTAAAGTTAGTATAAAGCTATATAATTGGATTAAGAAAGGGGGAAGCACATGCCACAAAAGCGATACAAACCTGAAGAAATAATTCATAAGCTTCGAGTAGCAGAAGTAGAGTCATCTAAAGGGCATAATACGGGACAAATATGTCGAAAGTTGGGAATTACAGAGCAGACCTATTACAGGTGGCGTAAACAATACGGAGGAATGAAGGTTGAACAAGCCAGACGGTTCAAGGAGTTGGAAGCAGAAAATGCTAGACTTAAGAAGCTGGTAGCGGATCTGTCTTTAGACAAGGAGATACTAAAGGAAGCCGCATCAAAAAACTTCTGAGCCCGGCAAAGAGAAGGTGTGTCATAATACATGTGCAAAAGACATTTTCTAAGATTGTTTCCGAACGTCGGGCATGCAAGGTTTTGGGTCAACCGAGATCAACACAAAGGTACAGCTCTGGAACTTCCGGTGATGAGGAGAGATTGGTACAGAGAATTATAGAATTGGCGAGAGATTATGGTAGGTATGGTTATCGAAGAATTATGGCTTTGTTAAGGGAGGAAGGGTGGCAAATCAATCATAAGCGTATGCTACGGTTGTGGAGACGAGAAGGGCTGAAAGTGCCCTCTAAGCAGCCTAAACGTAAACGTTTGTGGTTTAATGACGGTTCTTGTGTCAGGCATCGTCCAGAATATAAGAACCATGTATGGAGTTATGATTTTGTGATGAGTCGTAGCGATGACGGTAGACCAATGAAGATGCTTACAATAATAGATGAATATACAAGAGAATGCCTTGCTATTGTAGTTGAAAGACGGTTAAACTCGGAAGATGTACTTTCCACCTTGTTTGATTTATTTATAGAACGTGGAGTACCGGAATACATTAGATCAGATAATGGGTCAGAGTTTACTGCAAAAGCAGTGAGGGAATGGCTGTCAAATGTTGGAGTAAAGACACTTTATATAGAGCCTGGAAGTCCTTGGGAAAATGGCTACAATGAAAGTTTTAATGGTAAATTTCGCGATGAGCTTCTAAACTGTGAGATATTTGAGACGTTGTTTGAAGCAAAAGTGTTGATTGAAAGATGGCGTAAGGAGTATAATACGTTTCGACCGCATAGTGCGCTTGGATACTTGCCACCTGCTCCAGAAACGGTTGAAGCGATACAGACAGTTTCCGCTACGCTCCAACTATCTGTATGAACACGAACTCTAACTTTAAAGGTGGTACAAACAACGGGGGCAGGTCACTTAAGTCACTTCCCGTCCGAACGGCTTGCCGGGCGGGCAAACTTGATTGCCTGCCCGAATAGGTACAGGCGGGCGGCTACGCCGCACTATGTAATACTCTGTCGATAGTTATTTTAGAACGCATTAAACGATACAGAAAAAAATGGACATTCTTATTGTAGATGACAAACCTGCAAATCTCCTTGCTCTTCGGAAGCTTCTGGGAAGGCCCGGCTTGAATATCGTAGAGGCTACAGGTGGTAATGATGCCCTGTCATTAATATTAGAATATGATTTTGCGCTTATTCTTCTTGATGTTCAGATGCCGGATATGGATGGATTTGAGACTGCCGAACTAATACGAGGAAATGAAGAGACAAAGCACATTCCCATTATATTTGTGACCGCAATCAGCAAAGAACAGAAATACATATTCAAGGGGTATGATAAAGGAGCAGTGGATTATTTGTTTAAACCACTGGACCCGGATATTTTGAAGAGTAAAGTTAATATATTTCTTGAATTGTACAAACAGAAGGAAGACTTAAAGAAAGCTAACACAGAATTATATAAGGCAAACGAAAGAATTCTGGAACAGCAGGAAGGACTTATTGAAGAAGCACGTCTCAAGGTGTTGCTTCAGATGTTAGGAGCAAATGCTCAAAAGCTGAATCAACCTCTGGCGTTTCTCCTGGATAATGTGGAGTTATTGGAAAAACATAGTGATAATCGGGAAAAGAGTGTTGAATGTATAAGCCGAATAAAAGAATCAGGCCGGAAGATATCTGACATAGCAAATAAAATCAGGACTATAAATTATTCTGAGCCCATACCATCTTATGACGGCAGTTCCTCTGTTGTGAACTTTAATAGGGAAATAAATATACTGGTGGTAGATGATTCAGGGGATGTATTTGAAGGTATAAAGGCATTCTTAGGAGACCAGGATCTTGTCAATATGTCCCGGGCTGCGAATATGAAAGAAGCATTAACAATGCTGGGACAGGGCCAGTTTGATATGATTTTTCTGGACCATCTTCTGAATGACGGAACAAGTATAGATTTTCTCAGGGAGGCTGAAAAAGAAGGGATAGAAACTCCTGTAATAGTTATTTCGGGACAAGGTGACGAGATGCTTGTGTCGCAGGTGATACAGTTAGGTGCCTATGAATATTTGCCAAAAAACAGGATCAACTTAGAGTCTGTGTCCAGGGTTATAAATAATACACTGGAAAGGGCTCGCCTCAGAAATGATGTGAAAAAGGCACAAGCAAAGATGGCAGAAATGTCTACTGTAGACGAATTAACAAAATTACATAATCGTCGCTACTTCATTGAAGCATTGGAAGGGGAGTTTGAAAGGGCGAGCCGTTATGAGATTGAGATGGCTCTTATCATGGTGGACCTGGATCACTTTAAGAAAATAAACGACACTTATGGCCACCCCTCCGGAGATATGGTCTTATCGAAGATCGGTGGGATACTCAAGAAACATGTCAGGCGGAATGATATTGCATGCCGTTATGGTGGAGAAGAGTTTGCGGTAATCCTGTCGAATGTGAGCAGAGAAAATATTTATGCAGCATACGACAGATTTCGTGAGATGGTATCCGAGCATCTCTTTGAATATGAGTCAAATCAATTTCACATAACGGTCAGTATCGGCATTGCATTCAGTAATAATGCAGAGTCAGCCAATGATTTATTGTCTCAAGCTGATCAAGCCCTCTACCAGGCAAAGGATACTGGCAGAAACAAGACAGTAACTTATATGGACAAAGAAGAGTTTGCTGATTAAGAGTTTCGGCAGCGAAGGGTGAAGAGCGACTGCCTCTTTAAACACTTAACACAATAAAATCGATGACATTAAAAATTTATAACACATTGACAAGGCAGAAAGAAAAATTTGTACCTTTCAAGAAAGGTAGAGTTGGGATATACGTGTGTGGCCCGACTGTTTATGACCATCCTCACATTGGACATGCCAAGAGTTATATTAGTTTTGATGTGGTTGTACGTTATCTAAGGCATCTTGGCTATAAGGTGCGATATGTGCAGAATATTACAGATGTCGGGCACTTAACGGATAATGCAGATGCGGGGGAAGATAAGATTGAGAAAAGGGCCAAGCTCGAACAGGTAGAACCTATGGAATTAGTTGAAATGTATATGAGAAGCTATTATGAAGACATGGATGCATTGAATAACATACGGGCGGATATTTCACCTCGTGCAACAGGTCATATTCCGGAGCAGATTGAACTTGCTGAGAAATTGATTGATAAAGGATTTGCTTATGAGGCAAACAAGTCTGTTTATTTTGATGTGTCAAAACTGAAGGACTATGGCAAACTTTCAGGGCGGAAACTGGATGAGCAGGAGTCCGGGGCGCGTATAGAGATAAACCCGGAGAAAAAACATCCGGCAGACTTTGCACTCTGGAAGAAAGCCGAAGCCGGACATATTATGAAATGGAACAGTCCCTGGGGTGTTGGGTTTCCGGGATGGCATCTTGAATGTTCGGTCATGTCTATGAAATACCTGGGCGAAACGTTTGATATTCACGGTGGTGGGATTGAAAATGTCTTCCCTCATCATGAGTGCGAAATCGCACAAAGTGAGACTGCCAATGAAATGCCTTTTGCCCGTTACTGGATGCATAACAACATGGTAACAGTTGAAGGGCAGAAGATGGGAAAATCACTGGGGAATTTTGTTACCCTTAAGGATGCATTTAAATTATTCTCACCTTTGACAATACGTTTCTTTGTTCTCAATACACATTACAGCAGTCCGATTGACTACAGCAACGAGGGGCTGGATGCTGCCGATAAGGGGTTGGAGAGACTACACAATACAATACGTAATTTAAGAGAAAGGCTGGGTTCATCAGGGAATGAGGGGGCTGTGGCAACCGGGGACTGGAAGGGAAAGCTGGAAAAATATAAAAACAACTTTGAAGAAGCTATGGATGAGGATTTCAATACGGCAGAAGCGCTAGCCGTTCTCTTCAATTTAACCAAGGAAGTCAATAATCTCCTGAATTCTGATGAGGAAATCAGTGAAGGGGTCTTGTCAGAAGTTGATTCTCTTTACAGGACTTACGGAGGTAACGTCCTGGGAATAGTTCCGGAAAAAACGGTTCAACACGATTCCGATGATGCGGATGTTTATAAAATGGAGGAAGATTTAATAAAGGCATTGATTGATACGAGAAATGAGTTGCGGGAAGCCAAACAGTGGGAACAGGCGGACAAAATAAGAGACAAGTTAAGTGAGCTGGGAATTATCATCGAAGATAAAAAAGAAAAAGTGGCCTGGCGGAAGAAATAGTAAAATAAATATTTATGCTTATAGAAAGCTTTGTAAAGACTGCAAAAAAGAATTTCAGTAAAGTCATTCAGGAGGACTCTACCGGAATCTCCCTGACCTTTGGCCAGACACTTACTGCCAGTGTTCTCCTGTCAAAACATATTCGCAATTTTGAGGGTGAGAATATTGCCCTTATGTTTCCTGCTTCCGTAGGTGGAGCATTGGCATATATTGCTACATCATTTGCAGGTAAAACCCCTGTTGGTTTAAATTTCATTGCAAGCAGGGAGGAACAGGATTGGGTAATGAATACCTGTGATGTTAAAACAATTTTTACTTCCAGGAAGTTCATTCAAAAGGCGGAGATTGCAGAAGACCCAAGAATGGTTTTCATTGAGGACATAAAGGAAAGGGCATCAAAGCTGGGCAAGTTGCTGACTTATCTTTCCTGTAAGATTACATCATGCCAATCATTGATTCAAAAGTATAAGGAGTTTGATGCACCTGATAAGACAGCCATTATACTTTTTACCTCCGGCTCGGAATCTCACCCAAAGGGAGTGATATTAACAAACAAAAATATTTATGTAACTATTCAAAACTATAGTACTGTTTTTAAGCCTGTTCCGGAAGACAAGATACTAGGGACCTTGCCGTTCTTTCATGTATTTGGATTTGTTGCCTGTCTCTGGCTGCCGTTGATAATGGGAATGGGAGCCTTTTACCATCCAAATCCTACTGATTATGAAAAGCTTGGTAAGATAGTCCACAGGTATCGAGTGACAATGCTTCTGGGGACCAGTACACTCTATAGAGGTTATATGAAAAGATGGAAGAGGGAGCAGGTTTCCAGTGTCCGCCTTGCATTTGCCGGAGCAGAGAAGTTAAATGAAAGTGTTAGAAAGAAATTCAATGAAAAACTGGGCATAAATATTCTTGAAGCATATGGGGTTACTGAAAGCTGTTCCTGTATTACGGTAAATTATCCGGATGACTTCTGTCATGGAAGCGTGGGAAGGCTCATGCCTGATGTCCAATGTAAAATAGTGAACACTGATGCATATGAAGAGCTGCCGCCCGGAGAAGAGGGGTTGATACTCGTCAAAGGCCCAAATGTTATGAGTGGATATTATAAGTCACCTGAATTAACCAGCCGGGCATTCCATGACGGGTTTTATATTACCGGTGATATAGGGAAATTTGAAAATGGATTCCTGTATATTACCGACCGCCTGAAAAGATTTGCCAAGATAGGGGGAGAGATGATTCCTTTGACACCCATCGAAGATAAATTATCCCATGTCCTGGATGAACATACTGAAGATGAAAAAAGAAAGTGTGCAGTAGTGAATGTCCCTCACGTCCAGAAGGGAGAACAGCTTATAGCCTTTGTAGTAGGAAATAACCCGGACAAACTATCACTTAACAGGAAACTGGATAGTTTAGGCCTGACTCATCTATCACAACCTGATCATTACATGCCAATTGACTCCATCCCCATGCTGCCGTCAGGAAAAGTCGATTACAAAAGTATTAAGAATATGGCTATGGAACAATTCGCTTCAGTTGCCTGAATTATTAAGTTGGCAAAAAGGTAAAAGCATGTGGTATTGTGTAGAAGTCAAACAGGTTTCGGTAAAACCTTTAAAAAGGAGAAGATTGCCAGGAGAATTGCAATCTGGATAGCCCAGCCGATCAAGCAAACGATAACGGCACGCCAGGTTCCTTTGTAATCAAGCGCCTGCCTCACGGCAATAACCATTGCAAATATCATCCATACTGATGCAGCCGGGAAAACAAGTTTTTCTGCTCCCGGGAAAATACCAAATACCCGAATCAAACCCGGCGAGCTTGCAAATCCAATTGTTCTCAATAATTCACCAATATCAGATTTGGTCTGGGGTTCAGGCAGGAATTTGGTTCCTATCAAATAAGTAAGAAATGCCCATATATACCATCCTACTAAGGCCGTAACTGTTCCCACCACAATTCCCAGATGTCCACCATGTGATATACTTCCCACTCCTGCAGCAACACCGGATAGAATTACTACCAGCATAGCCTGGCGCATTGAGGTTTTATCAGCTTCTACTTCTTCATATAAATGTGCGTCAAGCTTGGCGGCTCGAAAAATACGATTTATAAAACTACTACTCATTCTTCCTCCTTACGTCAGTTCTTGATATTGTAATCTTGTAGTCAATGAATCGTGATTTATATCAAATCATCAGAATTATTACCAATTAATAATGTGGCTACCTTGCCTGCCTTGATGTTGTTTCTGTTTTTTGTAATTAATCTTTCTTCTTGTAGGTTTTTTATGAATATCATATCATTAAAAATTTAAGTCATTAGAAACTCTTGATTTTTTTTGTGTAGTCGTGAACTGATAAATCAGCTTTATTTGTTTTGGATAAAAGACTTAGAGATATCTTTATGAGGTTGACTAACGAATTGAGGTAGCAAATGACACTTTATTCAGATAATATAAAAAAGGCGTATCGAGATATTATTGGTTGTTTTATAGGTGATGGGTCTAAGGATGGAATATGTGGAATTAATATTATTGAACAATTCCAACCGGAAGACGATAGCCGACTCTCAGTTCCCAGAAATATCAATGCCGCATTCTTAATCATTCTTTCAGGTAATGATCATTCCAAATACCATGAGGCAGTTGGATATTTGGAAGAGACAGGGAATGATCCTTTCTGGACACCTCTTGTCGAATTCTACAAGGAAGGACTCGATTTGTTGTTAAAAGAGTTCGAAGGCTTCTGCTCAGATAATGGTAATGGCGCTGAACGGGTGAAGAAATTCCTGGAAAGAATGATTAAACATGAAAAGCTGTCCTCAACTTCACATGAAATCCAGGAAGATGTCTGGGCGTTATTTCACCCTGCAGCATCCGGTATCTTGAATAATAAAGAAACCCGGTTACAGAACTTGAGAGAAAAGAAAAAGGTAAATATTACATGTCTGAACTCCAAACCTGTAAAGAACGTTCCCGAAGAGGTTATCTTTACAGCGAATGCCCTTTTGACTATTCCGCCTGAAGGAAAAAGGTTTGAAGACCTTGACATAGGCTACAGTTTGTGGGATGCCCTGAAAGAAGTTGTAAATGAGGATCAGGTATTCTGGTATGATCATCCAATTCAGATAGGGGTCGAACCTGGTAAGAATGAAATACTTTATGGCCTTCACCATCTGTCCGAGGCACTTCTCTATGAGAAGAAATTGAAGAATGCCGCAGAGGATGATGAGTTAACGTGTGTATTGTCGGCTTCTGTTACACACGAGGGGTTACAGGGTATTGTGAAGGAGTATATTGAATACGAATTGGAAAAGGCCCATGATTTACCCGGACTCAAAGTATATCTTTTTACAGAGGCGGAAACAGGCAAGCTAATTCATGATATTCTTGTACCGGCAGCAAGGAAGTATCTTAATAATATAGACAACCCCTCAGCTCTTTTGAGGGAGGTAGTGGGAGTCAATGGTAAATACGGAAGACACTATAGTTTTCTAAAAGCTATATCCGCTTTCTGGCAGGTATTTATAGATCCTTGTAAGAAGGCGACATTCAAGATTGATCTTGACCAGGTTTTCCCACAGGAGAAATTATTTGATGAAACCGGAAAGACTGCTTTTCAGCACCTGATGTCTCCACTCTGGGGTGCCGAAGGTACCGACTCTAATGGGAATCCTGTTTATCTGGGAATGATTGCAGGTGCTTTGGTAAATGAAAATGATGTAGGTGCATCACTTTTTACCCCGGATGTAATATTCCCATCTCCACCCTTCAAGGGTGAAGATAGTGTCTTCTGCAGTAAGATACCTCAGGCACTGTCCACAGTTTCTGAAATGATGACAAGGTACAATAAACATGGTATCGATGGCAGTAGCTCTTGCATATCAAGGATACACGTAACTGGGGGGACTAATGGGATATTAATTGAAGCCCTGAGAAAGTATCGTCCATTTACGCCTGTGTTCATTGGAAGGGCAGAAGACCAGGCTTATATTTTTTCTACCTTGTTTCCCACAGACAAAGAACCTGCACTTAGATATTTGCATAAAGATGGCTTTTTTATGAGACACGACAAACAAGCTTTTGCCGGAGAAGCTATAAAGGCTGCTGCCATGGGCAAAGCAGTAGGTGACTACGAGAGGATATTATTTTTTTCTTATTATGCCGGAATTCTTCCCTGGGAAATAGAGGAGATCAAAAATATAATTAATCCTTTCACGGGAAGTTTTGTCAGCCCAATTCCTTTTAATCTCGCTTACCTCCGTCTTGCACTTAAGGCTGCTGATTTATTTGCCACAAAAGAAGAAGGGGATGAACATAAAGGCTTTAAGCTCATAGAGACAGGATCCAGAAGGCTGCGTGCCGGCATCCAGGAGGTGTCCATGGGTGATGCGGAGGGACTTAAGGAAAGGTATGAAAGAGAGAAAACTGCATGGAATCTTTACTATGATATTCTTGAACAGGTTGAGAATGCCATAAGAGAAGGAGATAAATTCGCTATAGAATTGCAGGAGAGAGCTGAAAAGCTTATTAATAATACCAGGGTTATTGTAGGCGAAAGTCAATAGCCGGGTACTCCATTCCTCTCTGGCGGGAATGCCGGTATACAATAATTTACAAGGATAACTTAAAAAAGCTGGATTTTTGAGAGACTTTCTGTTAGCATATGCGCCGGTTTATTTATCATTATATTTAAAAGTATTATAAGACGAGGTATAGAAATGGACAAAAAAACCAGAGATAAAAAAGGTAAGGCTATGTCATGTTCATTTTGTGGCAGAAATTATAATGTTGTTAAAAGATTAATACAGGGAGACCGCAACGTATACATTTGTAATGAATGTGTTGAGGCCTGCTACACGCTTATACAGAAGGATAATGAAAAAACCAGCAAACATTTAACGAGAAAAATGCCAACCCCGGTATATATTAAAGAACGTTTAGATGAATATATTGTGGGGCAGGATATGGCAAAGAAAGTCCTGGCCGTGGCAGTTCATAACCATTATAAAAGGTTAGCTTCAGAGGTAACCGATGATGATGTAGAGTTGGAAAAGAGCAATATCCTCATGGTCGGCCCTACGGGTTCCGGGAAGACTTTGCTGGCGAAAATACTTGCGAATATTCTTGATGTACCATTTGCTATAGCGGATGCCACTACTTTTACTGAAGCAGGTTATGTTGGTGAGGATGTTGAAAACGTTCTTTTAAGGCTGCTGAGGGATGCAGATTTTAATGTGACTCGTGCGCAGCAGGGGATTGTCTATATAGATGAGGTGGACAAGATTGCCAGAAAAGGCCCCAATGCGTCTATCACACGAGATGTTTCCGGTGAAGGTGTACAGCAATCACTGCTTAAGATGTTTGAGCAGTCTATAGTCAATGTGCCGCCGCAGGGAGGGAGGAAACATCCTGAACAGCAATACATACAAATGGATACCAAGGATATTCTGTTTATATGCGGCGGGACCTTCAGCGGCATTGAGGATATAATAAAGAAGAGGATTGGTAAAAAGGCAATAGGGTTTGGCGCAAAGGGGGATTTTGCAGATAATAAATCTACGGGAGAAATACTGTCTGAAGTTAAAATGAACGACCTGATCGAATATGGCATGATACACGAATTCATCGGCAGGCTTCATGTGATCACATCACTAATGCCGCTTGACAGGGATGACTTGATCAGGATTATGCTGGAGCCAAAGAATGCTATCGTTAAGCAGTATCAAAAGATTTTTGAAATGGAGAAAGCAGTTGTAGAATTTCCAGAAGATACCTTGGTGGAGATAAGTGAAAATGCCCTTGAGCGTAAGACAGGGGCTAGGGCGCTGCGTTCGATATTTGAGGGTTTTATGCTGGATGCTATGTTTGATTTGCCAACAGAGGGCAAAGGTGCTGTTTATGTCGTTACGCCTGATGTCGTAACCGGGAAAACTCAGCTTATGCCAAGAAAGCTTCGCAAAAGCGCATAAACACACTTTTAAATGTAGCGTTTAATATTTAGTACCTTTTATTTCATTTCTCGGCCACATACATAACTTCGTTATCAGTTGTTCTATTATGAGGGTCGGCGATAACCGACTGGTTTTACATAACAAATCTGCGTCTAACATATACTTCCATTTTTCAGGCATTTCTTCTTCGTTAAAATTCCGAGCCTGTTTTATAAATTTGTCAACAAATGGCCTTGGAGCATATTGTTTTTCTAAAATCTCTTTTTTGCTTCCACCCTTATCCAGTATTCGTATAATCTTCCATAGATCTTTCATTCTTCTATGTGATGAACTTACTATTGTTATGGCAATTGACTTTGCATCATAAGTGATATTCTTGCGCTCATTTTCCATTCCAACATCGAAGATATTTTCTGCCATTTTTACTGCTGAGATAGTGTCCTTCATGCCAATTGCATCGAGTAGATTATAAAGTTTCTCCCTGTGGCTGACACCTAACAAATCTTGAATATCTTTTATGGTGATTTCATTCCTGTCACCAGTATAAACTGATAATGCGTCTATCTGATTATTAATAATTGCCAGGTCGTTTCCTGTCTTCTCCAGGAGACAAAAGGCAGATTTTAGATTTAAGATTTTGTTAAGATTTCCGGCGTGCATAACAATCCATCTCGTTAGCTCACTATCATGTTCCGGTTTCTTCGTTTCCCAGGGCGCAGGTTTATCATAAAGTTTGTCACATTCAATGAGTATGCCTTGCTTGCCGTCCATGGCCTTTGCCAATTTTGTCCTTTTGTCTATGGATAAGACTTCTAAGATCAAGCAATTAACACTACAAGGATTCTTAAGATAGCTTAAAACTTTATCCTGGTTTTTACTCAGAAATGAATCAGCATTTTCAACTATTATCAGTTTGTGTTTTCCAAACATGGGAGTGGTTCTGACTTCATCAATGACATCATTAAGCAAAGTGGAAGGTCCTTGGCGCCGTTTGTCCGGGGAAAGTCCTCGGCGCACTTTGTCCGGGGAAGGTCCAGAGTTTTTCAGATTATTGCCTTCTGTCAGGTTGCCTGCAGGATTACGATTGGTATCTTTACCATTAAACTCGATCAAGCCCTGTTCAACTCCTCCTTCAGAAAAGAACCGCTTTTTTATCTCCATTAAAGCCTGTTTTTTTAAGAAATACTCATTCCCACTTACTATATAGAAAGGGAAGTTATTTGTTTTATTATACTTGTGTACGAATTCGGTGAATTTCATGATGATATCTTAAAAACCTTATCTTTTATAAAGTTAATATAAATGCACTCTTTAAAGAAAATCCAGTTAAAAAGACAGCTTTTTTCTCAAAGCTATTGACATAATTAAACTTATGTGTATAATAACTGCGATTTTATGAATTGTAAATGTTTTTGGAGTAAATAGAATATGGCCACAATAACAAAGAGAGAATTAGCTGAGGCTATTTCCCAGAAATTAAAAAGCCCGCAAATAGTTACTAAACAAACAATCCAGCTTTTCCTGGAGTTATGCACGGAAGAACTTGTAAAAGGGAACCGTTTAGAGTTCAGGGACTTTGGTATTCTCACTACAGTTGAAAGAGGGGCTAAGATTGGAAGAAATCCTAAGACAGGTGCAACTGTAGAAGTACCTCCAAAAAGAGTTGTGCGATTCAAATCCGGAAGACTTTTAAAAGAGAAAATACAGAATATGTCCTCATAAGACTTTCCAATGGGTACCGTCATCAAGTCTTCCGAATTACCGGTTTAACATTAATCGCTACTTAAACTTATCGGTATAGTTCTTTATGCGAACTGTCTTTTGAGAAACCGTGTTCCTCCGGTATCCACTTATTACCGGATTTCCTATAAGTAATTTTATAGGCATAATCCACTTGCCCTAATTTCCAAAAGAGGAGATGTGACAATCCTGTCACAAAAATATTTATCTTTTTCGCATGGGGGTCAATGCCTTCAAATATTGCAATCCCTTTTTTGGTAACTCTGGGACCAAGTTTTCCTTTCATTTCATCCGCACTGATATATTCTCCCACTCCATCGGAAACTTTCTCTGCAATCTCCGGAAAGTATTCATCCTCATAATATTTTCTTGTGTCAGTTGTCAGCAAAGTTGCTATAGGTACCGTAATTTCTTTATCAATAGTATTTCTTATTGAGTAACACCAGATTAAATATTCTTTCTCGTCTTCTGAACCCTTTTTATATGAGTGAGATTCAGGAATACCCCAGGCAAAATCTATTTGCGATGCTTCAGATATTACGGGAAAAGAAATAACGAGAATAAAACACAAAGAAAAGAATGTTGCTTTGCTCATCACTTTAATAAAAATTTAGAGACGTCATCAATGTCTCGAAATATCCTGTCTGCATCTTTTAAATATTCTTCCGGAAGAGAAGTTTGTACTGCAAAGCATGTCAAGCCCGCACTCTTTGCAGAAGTTATGCCTGCCGGTGCATTTTCAATTACTATACAATCTTCTTTCCTGGCGCCAAGTTCTTCTACGGCCTTTTCATAGGGTTCGGGATCAGGCTTTCCATTATTTACACTTTCACCGGTAACGATAACCTTAAAGATGCCGTCCAGCCCCACCTGTAGAACCTTTTTTACAACCTCTAAACGAGTACCGGTTACCAGGGCAAGGTTGTACCGGCGATCCTTTAATTCAAATAGAAAATCCTTAATACCCTTCATTAATGTTACGGTAAATATATCATTAAATATCTTGCGTTTAAGTTTAATCACCTTTTCAGCAGTTTCATCTGAAAGAGACCTGTTGTTTTTACTGACAAATATTTCCATTGTTTCCCTGCCTGTCATGCCTTCCATCAGGTAAATTTCCAGGTCAGATACAGACATATCTATAGTTGACAATGCCTCTTTCCATGATTGGATGTGGTAGGGCATACCGTCCACAACCACACCATCCATGTCAAAGATAATCGTATCAATGTTTTTCATCTTCTATTAACTCTATAGCATACTTTATGGGGACACCAAAATTTGCACCACTGAAACCGCGAAAAATACCATAATTTATGGCAATTACCTTGCCTTTATTATTAAAAAGCGGGCCTCCACTACCGCCAACAGTTGTCAATGCGTCGTAGATTATCCTTTCGTTTAAGACATCGCTGATATGTCCCTGGGTTGATATAGGTTTTATCAAGTGGTGGTTTGAAAGTTCCTGGGCGGCTTCTAAGAATGGTAATTTTGATATTTCTTTTGCAATATCCGGATCAGTCTTTGCGAAAAGAGCATTCATACCGGCCGGATAACCCAATAGAACGACTGGTTCTCCTTCTATTGCATCCATACCACTCAAATCCAATTCAAGTACAGAAATATCCATACCTTCAGGTTCGAAACTTAACAAGGCAACATCGGCCACTTCAGAGATCTTTTCCAATTTAAGCAGAACTGGATCTTTTACGTTCGGGAAAAAGGCTCTTAAGACCTCAATCCTGGGTTTTAAGCCTGGTTCTGTAGGAATGAAATTTGCCGTTTGGTTCCACCCTGGCTCTACGACGTGGCGATTTGTTAGTACCTTACCGCTATTGCTGATTATAAATCCTGTTCCGGTGAGATTATTAGTCAATAAACGCCCACTATTCCATGCTTTCAGTGGTTCACCGGATACTTCATCAACTAACGAAAAAGAACATTGGATCAAGCAGATACCTTTACTAAAATCCTTGATTATCTTTTCACCTATGGCGCTTTCAAATTCTAATAGTTCCACTCTTTTCGTTGTTTCTGTCAGACTGGAGTATATGGTATAGAATAATGTACCAGTTCCAACAGTTGTGAGGAAGAAGATAAGAAGAGTAACAAGTTTGAATCTGAATGAGGATTGTGTAAAGGCTTCAGTCAGTAAGTTTTTGAGAAAAGATGTTGCCGTAATTAGTCTTCTACCTTTATGCGGCTCTCTTGCAAGATCCATAGAATCTGCCAGCATTTCTCTGAACGGCTTACATACATCTCCTTCCTCAGCTTTTATTCTGAAACGTATCCTTGGCCCATTATCACCAAACTCTATAAGGTCGCCATCATGAATAACAACTTCTTTTATCACTCGGTTATTTACAAAGGTACCTTTGGAACTGTCTAAATCCTTCAGAATATAATCACACTCTTTTAGATTTATTTCGGCATGAAGGGGTGATGTGTTCTTATCAGTAAGCAGATTAAACCTTAGATTACATGAAGAGTCTGTCCCGATACCGATTTTCGAGTCTGTAAAAGACTCGGTTTTACCTCTCTTGCTTCCGGATAGATGTACAA
>CAJXKT010000037.1 GCA_913055705.1 uncultured bacterium | reverse complement strand
ATCCGGATCAGTCATTATTGTAGCAGGATTGCTGTTTACGAGGATGATTTTGTAACCCTCTTCTCTCAGTGCACTGCATGCCTGAGTACCGGAATAATCGAATTCACATGCCTGTCCGATTACTATTGGGCCTGACCCGATTATGAGTATTTTTTTAATATCAGTTCTTTTCGGCATATTCTTCCATCATTTCGATGAATTCATTAAAGATATAGCTTGAATCATGTGGCCCTGGTGACGCTTCAGGATGATATTGAACGGCAAATGCAGGTACGTCAAGACATCTCAATCCCTCTACGGATTTATCATTAAGGTTTATATGAGTTATTTCTACTTTACCGAATCTGCTGCTTTGCCCATTACTTATTGATTCTCCGTCAACGGCAAAGCAATGATTCTGTGCTGTGATCTCTACCTTTCTTGTGCTTAAATCCATTACCGGTTGATTCCCCCCATGATGTCCAAATTTTAACTTATATGTTTTATATCCGAGTGCTAAGGACATGATTTGATGTCCCAGGCATATGCCCATGACAGGTTTTTCCCCTATTATGTTAATTGCATTTTCCGTCATATACGATACAGCAGCCGGATCGCCGGGACCGTTTGAGATAACAATACCATCCGGGTTCATCGATAGCACTTCCTCTGCACCGGTACTGGCAGGAACAACCGTTACATCACAATTATAGTTTCTCAGCATTCTCAGAATATTATATTTAACTCCGCAATCGTAGACTACTACTTTACGTTGTTTATTATATTCCGGTTGCTCATTGGTATTACCGTTTCCGGCACAAGGGTTAATTTCGGCCTCTTCCCATGTGTAAGCTTCCTTACACGTGACCTCTTTGACCAAGTCTTTGCCTTCAAGACCGGTTGCACTTTTTGCCTTTGATACGAGGCTTTGATGGTCTGCATCAACAGTAGAGATAATACCCTGCTGTTCACCGTGATCTCTTACATGTTTTGTCAGAGCCCTTGTATCAATGCCCTGAATACCCATTATTCCTTTGCTCTTTAAGAAATCTTCCAGACTCATTTCTGAACGCCAGTTGCTTGGATAAGGACTGAGTTCTTTAATAATAAAACCTTCTATATAGGGCTGAATGGACTCATGATCTTTCTCGCAGATACCATAGTTTCCTATCAGAGGATAGGTCATATTTACGATCTGCCCCTTGTAAGAGGGGTCTGTAAGTATTTCCTGATACCCGGTAAGACTGGTGTTAAATACGATTTCACCTGATGTTTCCCCCTCTGCGCCAAAGGAAATTCCCTCAAATATCTTTCCGTCAGAGAGAGCGAGAATGGCTTTTTTAGTTTTCATAGCATCAAAATTTTCTTAATATATAAAGTCTGGAATTCTTGTTTTTAGATATTACTTGTTAGTTACTTAACTGTCAAGTTGGAGTATTTTTTCGCTTGACAGTAATTATGCGTCTGCTATCATAACTTAATACACAGAATGGTACTTAGGAAAAGGATTGATTGTTTTGTTATAAATATTAAGTTGGAATAACGTAACTTTGTTGTAGCAAGAACCTCGGTAATTCAGTATGAACTGAATCACTGGGCAGTCATTTTTCTAATATATTGTAATCTACGAATTACAAAAGGAATCACTCTATGCATAATGAGAACCGGCACTTTACGCTGCCAAACATAATCAGCTTTGCAAGAATATGTTTCATTCCTCCTTTTGTAATCTGCGTAATGCAGGTTCAGCATCATGACTTTTACAGATATATAGCATTAGGGGTATTACTTATAATTGGTGTAAGTGATATCCTGGATGGTTATCTTGCACGCAAAATGGGCGAAACCACAAATTTTGGTAAATACCTTGACCCTATTGCGGATAAGCTGTTATTAATAATTGCGTGTATCTTACTCTCTTCAGCCACACTATGGCCTGGGCCCAGATTCCCTGTTTGGGTATTAGTCGTAATTCTCAGCAGAGAACTGTTTTTCTCGCTCGGTGTAATAACGGCCTTTGTTACGGTAAGACGAAGAATTACATGGCAGCCCAGTAAGCTGGGTAAGCTTACGACGTTTTTGCAGATTACAGCAATAATCGCTGTGCTTTTAGGAAACCACATCTCTTTGGATACATTTTTAATTCTGTGGTTCCTGGTTGCAGGTGTTACTTTGATATCAGCAATAAATTATACCTATATGGGTGTTAGACAGCTTTAAACTTATTTACAGAAGTTAAAGACAAGGAAGGTTCATATCATGTTTAATACAATAACAGAGGTAATTGAAGATTTAAAACAAGGCAAGATGGTTATCGTCGTTGACGATGCAAGCCGCGAAAACGAGGGTGACCTGACAATATTGGCGGAAAAAATTACACCTGATATTATAAACTTCATGCTATCACATGCCAGGGGCATAATTTGTTTAACAATAACCGGTGAACGTGCCGAACAAATTGGCCTGACACCGATGGTGGCAGACAACACTTCCAACTATCAAACCCCATTTACAGTAACCATAGATGCAAAAGAGGGTATAACGACAGGTGTTTCTACAAAGGATAGGGTCAAGACCATATTAACGGCTATAGATGATAACTGTAAGCCTCATGACCTTGACAGGCCGGGACATGTTTTTCCACTCATGGCTCAAAAAGGAGGTGTACTGGTGCGTGCGGGACATACAGAAGGTGCTGTTGACCTTGCCCGTCTGGCAGGTATGAAACCTTCCGCCGTAATATGCGAGGTCATGAATGAGGACGGAACGATGTCAAAGCTTCCTGAACTTACAAGATTTGCAGATAAGCATGATCTGAAAATGTGTACTATTGCAGATATCATTAAATATCGCCATGACCAGGAACGTTTGATAGAAAAACGTGTTTCTGTAAATCTGCCTACTGTATACGGAAAATTTGTATTACATCTTTACCGTTCGTTTATTGATGAATACCTGCACCTGGCTTTATGCCTCGGAAACATTGGAAGCATGGATAATACAGCCGCTCCGATCCAGACAGAACCGGTTTTAATACGCGTACATGACGAATGTTTAACGGGTGATATCTTTGGCTCCTTGAGATGTGATTGTGGGGAACAGCTTCATAGTGCGTTAAAGATGATACAGGAAAAGGGAAAGGGAGTTTTGCTTTACATGCGGCAGGAAGGCAGAGGGATCGGACTTGAAAACAAACTGCATGCATATGCATTGCAGGAGGGCGGTCTGGATACAGTTGAAGCAAACAAGAAACTGGGTCTCGGTGCGGATAAACGTGACTACGGAATAGGGGCACAGATACTCAGAGATTTAGGAATATCGAAGATGAGACTCTTATCAAACAATCCAAAGAAGTTTGCTGCTCTGGCCGGTTATGGTTTGGAAATTACGGAACGCGTTCCCATCGTTATCACACCACAAGATGAAAATGAGCAATATTTGCGCACAAAAAAAGAGAAGCTAGGGCACATCCTCGAAGGCGTTTGATTGGTTTTATAGTAAAAGAACGCCATCCTCAATTCTTTAATTCTTTCCTGCCTGCCGGTAGGCAAGCCTCCCTGCCAGACTGTTAGGCGGGAATCGCCAATCATAAATCCCTTAATCCATATATGAATATTTACAAGAAATACATAGCTGAATCTCTGGGAACACTTTTTCTGGTCTTTATTGGAGCCGGTGCAGTATGCGCCAATTATTCCCTGAAGATGGCTGGAGGACAGGGAACAGGCTATGCGACGGCTATAGTAGTATTTGGTATTGTGGTTGTTGCTGTTGTATACGCTACAAGTTATATTTCAGGCTCTCACGTAAATCCGGCAGTAACTATATCTTTTCTTGTTACAGGAAGGATGGATGCCGGCACAGCAGTCTTTTACATAATATCTCAATTGCTGGGTGCTGTAATTGCAGGATTCTTCTTGAGGTTCCTATTTCCGGATGCAGTCAGTACCGTTCATTTAGGTACATGTGTTTTAGGGAAAGGAGTTGAATTCTGGAAGGCTCTACTTATAGAAGCTGTTATGACCTTCCTCTTTGTATTTACAATATTTGCGGCTGTCGTTGGCAGGAAGGTGCCGGGGGTCCTTGCCGGTGTTGCTATTGGTCTGGTGTACTTATTTGGGGCACTGATTGCTTCTTCAATAAGCGGTGGTGCGCTGAATCCTGCACGTGTTTTCGGCCCTGCAGTGGCATCCGGTCATTTCGACTATCACTTTGTCTGGTGGCTTGGACCTGTGTCCGGTGGGATTGGTGCTGTATTTCTTTATGATAAAATATTTTCTGGAAAGCCTGCAGAGAAATGATTAATCAATGACTAATTACTAATTTAACTTTGCTGCTGATTGCGATTCAGATTTTATTTCAGCTTTAGCTCCGTATTCAATACTCTAGCCATCCTCTTTTACCGAAGGTTCTGCAACTGTTTCTGTTTTGTCCTGAACAGAGAGAGAGGACGTATTGTCGCCTTTATCTTTGTCAGGTGTCGCAGTATTAAGAGTTGGCAGATAAGATAGCTTAGTGTTGATTCTATCTTTAATACGCTGGTCTTCCTCTTCAATAAATGATTTAACAATAGGGATTCTTATAACCAGCTCACGGACAACCTCCTCACTTGCCCTTGCCGCATAAACGTCTCTCAGACTCATGTAGTTCTGGAACGATGCGATTATAAAATCAAGGGGATTAGTTGCCACACGGATATCATTATCATGCCTTATATGCTCACCTTCAAAGTAAACAGTGCCATCCTCCGTGGAAACACATTTGACACGTAAGCCAATCTGGATTTGGGCAAAAAGCGTGTAATAGGAGTTTTTGTATTCTGTTACCTGGCCATAAATCAGTGCATCTGCGTCGAGTATCCTGCCAAGTTCCTGGGCCGGCACCTTATATAAGTCATTAGGTGTTAAAATCCCGAGTGCCTCCAGCATCTTATCAACGTACATTAACTCTATATCTACAAATTCTCTGGCGGCAAAATGGCCGAAGAAAAACCTTCTCAGCCTGTTTGCATAAGTCCAGTTCCAACCATCCTTTTCTTTATCGCTGAACCTGGGGATAGGGATGGAGTTCAGGATATAATTTCCACCCACCAGATTGTCAAATGGTAGTATTGCGATTTTCCTGGGCGGATTGGTATAATACTTATCCGAGATCTCAAACTCTTTATCTCCCGGATCAATCTGGTAAATTCTGTCTATGGTTTTTTTCTTTCCGTGTTCTGCAATTCCTTCTTCGTTTTGAAAGAAAGGTTCTTCTCCGGTAGTTTTTCGTTTAACATAATTACGCGAAAAACATCCTGTTGCAATCAGCGAGATTACGAGCAGGGTTGCGAAACCTTTAACCATCTTCCGTGAAGAGATAGAAATTTTCATCTGTTTATGTTTAAAATTATTGTTATTCATAAATCGTAATTCCCAAATCGTAAATCTAAAATCATAAACCGTACATTATATCATTCAGTCTCATCTTCTGAAACCTTTTTTCTCGAATGTATCTTTTGTGATCTTCTTTTTTTATTCTGCAGTATCTGCTCCTTCACCCGACGGGGCTGTTTCGTAGGAATCCGTTCCTTATCTTTGATGTTCAGCTCCATCAACTTTACCTGGAGCCTTTTAAAAGCAAGTTCTCTGTTTTTTATCTGTGAACGTGATTCTGTTGCAATTACCCTTATACCCGTGGGATTGTGATATAGTCTTACACAAGACATAGTCTTATTCTTGTGTTGACCGCCCGGCCCGGAGCTCTTATAATAATCTAACCGGACCTCCTTTTTCAAATTTTTCAGATCAATCGAATGTTTTTTCATCTAACAACCCCAGAGTGGTAGTTACAATTCACTTTTACCACATTCTAATATTAATGACAAATAGTAACCATAATATATTCCATATTCTCAAAATCTGAAAAACGTATAAATAGTAGACATTTAATCAGGTTTTAATGTAGATGTTTCAGATTCTTTTTGTATAATCACCAATACTATAATACCTATAAGATATGTTAACACAAGAACTTAAGCGTAGACGGCTTTTAGGTCGTTTACTATCCGGATGTATTTAGGGCAATGGCGTGGATTTTGTCATAAATAGTTGAAAATATGGACTTCTCACCGCTCCCCGGACAAAAGACGCCGAGGACTTTACACTGATTAACACAGATGAAAAAATAGAGACAAAACGAATAACTAATAACAGAATATTATTATGAGCAGAAAAGAAAGACGTTACGAAAGTGCTAAGTTTATCCATAACCTGGAACCCGACTATCAAAAAGTTTATTTAGAGATACCGGATGATTTTCGTGAGAAAATCTTAACCAAACTCTCCCGGTTATATGGTGAAGATACAGCAAAAGAATATATGCCCGAGCTTGAACGTATCTGCAGGGTCTATTATGCCTATAAAACTGAAGAGATGCTTGAGCGTACAAAAACATTAGACCCGAAAAATCTTTTTACAGAAGAGGACGTTATCTTAATTACTTATGGAGATCTTATCCGTGAAGAAGGTGCTTCTCCGCTTACGACACTCTCAAAATTCTGTGGCCTCTACCTCAAGCAGACAATTAACACACTTCATATACTCCCATTCTTTCCCTATTCATCAGACAGAGGTTTTGCTATTGAAGATTTTGAGACTGTAGACCCTGAACTTGGATCATGGAAGGATATTGAAGATCTGGAGACACGTTATAAACTGATGTTTGACGGAGTGATAAACCATGTCTCATCAAAGAGCCGATGGTTTCAGAGGTTCCTGGACGGAACCCCACACTATAAGGACTTTTTTATCAGTTATGACTCTTATGATGACCTTACATCCGAGGAGCGAAGTGCTATTTTTCGGCCGCGTACCACTGATATCCTTACAAAATTCCATACCATCGATGGAGAGAAACACATCTGGTCAACTTTCTCAAAAGATCAGATCGATTTAAATTATAAGAACCCTGAAGTATTGGTAAGGGTTATTGAGATATTACTGTTATATGCGCGCAAAGGGGCTGTCATTATCAGGCTTGATGCTGTTACCTTTCTCTGGGCAAATCCGGGTACTTCGTGTGCCAACCTGGAAGAGACGCACATGATCGTCAAGGTCTTTCGGGATATCTTAGACCTTGTTGCACCGCATGTGTCAATAATTACCGAAACAAACATCCCGCACGAAGACAATATTTCATACTTTGGAAATGGCAGTGACGAGGCGCATATGGTTTATAATTTTGCCCTCCCGCCTCTTGTGCTTCACACATTTTACACAAAAGACACGACCAGGCTCAACGAATGGGCAGAAAGCCTTAAACCACCTTCTGAGACAACGGCTTATTTCAACTTTCTTGACTCACATGACGGTGTGGGACTTATGGCAGTTAAGGATTTATTATCGCACGATGAAATTCAGTTTATTATTCGCAGAGCAAGAGAACATGGAGGCTATATCTCTTACAAAACCGATAAGGATGGCCAGGAGGTACCATACGAGATTAATATTACATGGTTTAATGCTCTTTGCAGGGAAGACGGTACGCCACATACAGACCTTCAGGTCGATATATTTATTGCTTCAAGAGCCATGGCCCTGGCCCTTCAAGGAGTTCCGGGGATCTATCTGCACAGCTTTTTTGGTACCAGGAATGATATAGATGTAGTAAGCTGCCCTATATCTAAACGCGAGGTGAATCGCAAAGCACTTGATTACAATACACTCACAAAAGCTATAGATGATCCTGATACACTGACATCAAAGATCATTCGTAAACTGAATTCTATCATTTCTCTCAGGACAAAACAGAGCGCCTTTCATCCAAATGGAGCTCAGAAAATTTTAAAAGTCAAACCTGAGATATTTGCAGTCTTAAGAACATCTCCTAACGAAGACCAGCATATCCTCTCTTTGATCAATATTACGGATGATGAGATTCAGATAGCAATTCCATTGAGAGAAGTTCAAGTACTCAAACAGGAATGGTATGATCTTATCAGCCAGGATAAGCATACTTTTAAAGATGAAAATATCAGCCTTACATTAAAGCCTTATGATATTGTCTGGCTGGAGCCTCAATAACAAATATCAAAAGAGATATTTAACGCTCCCTGGACTGAAAAACGCCGAGGACAAGAGAGAACGCAGAGAAAGACTAAAGGCTGTGGTTAAAGGCAAAAGACAGACACGAATTTCACAAATTGACACTAAAAAAACAAATCTCACCGCACCCGCCACACAACACGTCGGGCAGGAAGGCGCTCCCCGGACTGGAAGGCGCCGAGGACGAGTAAGATCGCTTCCCGGACAAAAAGCGCAGAGAACGCAAAGAAAAACTAATATATAGGTTAAAGACAAAAGAAGAAAAGATTTGGGATTTACGAATTACCCTGTCTGCCGACAGGCAGGGATTTCAGATTTACGAATGACCAATGACCATTGACTAATAATCAGGAGCACATAATGAAAGAGCCGGATTTTTCTATTTCCGTTCTGGGTGAACCAACTATACAAATATCTGCAATATCTGAAAAAAAAGATGTATTGAATACAAGCTATGTGGGTGACGACCAGTATATACTTTACGATATTGCCGTTACCAATGGGAAATCGGAAGTCAGTCTTGACCGGAGCAATCTGATCGAAAAGGCCGGCCCGAGAGAAAAAATTTATTTTGAACCTGCCAAAGTGCATGCAGGGGTAGTCACCTGCGGCGGGTTGTGTCCCGGACTCAACGACGTGATACGGGCAATTGTCATGACCCTGTGGTATCGTTATGGCATAAAACGTATATCCGGTTTCAGGCATGGGTATCGGGGCTTTCTTTCGAGATTTAACCTGCCGGTTATGGAGTTGACGCCTGATGTCGTAACCAAGATTCATAGCCTTGGGGGTACTATTCTCGGGACTTCGCGAGGTTACGGTGAATATATTGAAGAGAAGGTTGATTTCCTCGAACGTATGAACATTAACATGCTCTTTGTCATTGGCGGTGATGGTACACAAAAGAGTGCTCTTGAAATTTCTGAGGAGGTAAAGAAACGGGGCCTTAAGATTTCTGTAATAGGAATTCCCAAAACTATTGATAACGATCTGAGCTTTGTACAGAAATCATTCGGATTCCAGACAGCAGTTTCCCGTGCGGTAGATGCCGTTAACTGTGCACATGTGGAGGCGCATGATGCGGTAAATGGAATAGGAATTGTCAAAGTAATGGGACGTGAATCAGGGTTTATCGCCGCTCACACTGCCATGGCTATAAATGATGCGAATTACGTACTCATCCCTGAGGTACGTTTTGATCTGGACGGAGAAAATGGTTTACTTGCCAATCTGGAAAGGAGACTCGAACAACGGAATCATGTTGTGATCTTAGTAGCAGAAGGTGCAGGACAGGAATACATGAAGGATTCCAGGGCCTGTGATGCATCAGGTAATATACAGCTTAATGACATAGGCATTTACCTTAAAGAGCGGATTAGTGAATATTTCAAGAAAAAGGAGATAGAAATTAACCTGAAATATATTGATCCCAGTTACATGATCCGCGGTGCGCCTGCCAATTCTAATGACTCAACTTACTGTGCCAGACTCGGCGCTCATGCAGTGCATGCGGCCATGGCAGGAAAAACGGAAATGATTATAAGCCTTATCCATTCCCAATTTGTTCACGTACCCATTCACCTGGCCATTTCAGGCAGAAAACGTATCGACCCACACAAGGAACTCTGGCGTGATGTAACGGAGGCGACCGGCCAGCCTCTCCTTTTACAGGAGCGCAGAAAAAAACCTCGTTCCCCGGACAAAAGGCGCCGAGGACAAGACGAGGACAAGAAGGCGATGAAGCGAAGAAATCTTAATGATAAAAAACCCAACTGACAGAAAGAGGATTACTCAAAATGATAAAGACTAAAATAATTGCGACACTTGGCCCTTCCTGTGATCAGAAGGAAACCATCAAGCCTATGATCGATAATGGTGTAGACATCTTTCGATTAAACTTTTCCCATGGTACACTCGACGCACATGCACAATTATTGGAGAATCTGAATGCCGTTCGTGCAGAGCATCGTCACACAACTGCCGTGATGGGTGATCTATGCGGTCCGAAGATACGTATCGGACGTATTCAACCGGATGGAGAGATGCTGAAAGAAGGGGATGAAGTTATCATTATCCATAGCGAAGAACAGGGTAACGTGAATCGCTTTGGTACAAATTATGAGTCTTTCGCTAAAGATGTAGAGGTCGGTCACCGCGTATTTATCGATGATGGCCAGATTGCCTTGCGTGTAATTCGCAAGGACGAAGAGCAGACAGTGTGCGAAGTCCTGATTGGCGGACCTCTGCACAGCCGTAAGGGAATCAACCTGCCGGACACAAACGTCAGCATACCATCGATTACAGAACGCGACTGGGAATGCGTGGACTGGGCGATCCAGCACGAAGTTGAATTTATAGCTCTAAGCTTCGTCCGGTCGTCAAATGAAATCAATCAATTAAAAGATTATCTTAAGAAAGCCGAAACAGATATAAAGGTCGTTGCTAAGATCGAAACACCTCAGGCATTGATTCATCTGGAAAGCATTATTAACGCCAGTGATGCTGTACTCGTTGCAAGAGGTGATCTCGGAGTTGAAATGGATCTGGCAGAGGTGCCCGTCATCCAGAAACGAATTACTCAGAGCTGCCGGCGCCTTGGCAAGCCTGTAATAGTCGCCACCCAGATGCTGCAGAGTATGATAGAAAATCCTGTTGCAACCAGAGCCGAAGTCTCGGATGTAGCCAATGCTATTATGGACCTTACCGATGCCGTTATGCTTTCCGGTGAAACTTCTGTGGGTAAATATCCGATCAAAGCGGCACAAACCATCGGGCGCATTGCCAGAGTAACGGAAGAGTACCTCCATCAGGACGAACATGCACGCCTTACGACCACCACGAAGGACGAACTGATTTTGACTTCAGCAATAGCACGCAGTATAGATCAGATCGTAGATGATATTTCTGCTAAACTCGTTGCAGTATGGTCGCAAACAGGTACGACAGTCAGATTGCTCAGTAAAGAACGCCTTAATGTTCCTGTTCTTGCGGTAAGCTCTAACCAGCGTACGTGTAATCAAATGAGCCTGCTTTATGGTGTAATACCCAGATGCCAGCCAATACCGGAAGATAACAATCAGTTCACCCAAATAGTGGATAGTTTCATTATCAATCGTAAATGGGTCCAGGTTGGAGACAAGATTGTCTTGTTAACCGGTCAGCCAATCGGCACTGCCGGCACCACCAATGCCGTTATAGTCCACACTGTCGTTGATGAAAAATGACTAACTTAGACACGAATTTTCCCCGGACAAACAGCGCCCCCGCCCGTACCGAACGGATTCATCCGGGCGGGTACCGGTAGGCAGGGGTTACGAATGACTAATGTCAAATAATAACAGTGATATAAAAGTTCTGGTAATTAACAGCGGCAGCTCTTCAGTTAAATTTCAGCTTATCAATATGGCTGATGAAAAAGTCCTTGCAGGTGGAATAGTTGAGAGGATTGGACTGCCTGAATCGCTCATAAAATTTAAATTTGGCGATAAAGACCTTACCAGGGAGTGCGGCACTCTTGATCACAGCGCTGCAATTTCAGAGATTGTTGCCGACATCACACACGGTCAGTATGGAGTGATCGATCACCAGGATGAAGTATCGGCAGTAGGGCATAGAGTAGTTCACGGTGCAGAACAGTTTACAGAATCTGTTTTGGTAACTGATGATACTATTAAACAGATCGAGGCATGTATTGAACTCGCTCCACTTCACAACCCTCATAATCTAAAGGGAATACTTGTATGCAAAGAGCTTCTACCCGGTGTTCCACAGGTAGCCGTATTTGATACCGCATTTCATCAAACAATGGAAGATTATGTTTACACTTATGCACTTGCCTATAGATTTTATGAAAAGTACAGGTTCAGGCGTTATGGATTCCACGGTACCAGCCATTTCTATGTAGCGAACAAGGCGGCAGAAATTGTCGGAAAGGACATAAGCAAGTTGAAGATAATTACATGCCACCTTGGGAACGGGGCAAGCATTGCGGCAGTTAAATACGGCAAATCGATGGATACGTCTATGGGGTTCACACCTCTGGAAGGCCTGATAATGGGAACCAGATGCGGAGATGTTGACCCTGCTATGGTTCTCTTTGTAATGGAAAAGGAGGGCCTGGGCCCACACGAATGCGACACTCTGATGAACAAGGAAAGTGGATTGATTGGAATTTCAGACATCAGTTCAGATATGCGCGATCTTATTAAGGCTTATGAAGAGGGAAACGACAGAGCAAGACTCGCTTTGCAGATGTATTCATACCGTATCAGGAAATATATTGGTATGTATGCAGCATCAATGAACGGTGTTGATATAATAGTTTTTACCGGTGGAGTTGGCGAGAAAGGGGCTCTTATCAGGAGTATGTGTTGTACAGATATGGAATATCTGGGTATTGACTTTGATGAAGAGAAGAACAAGAAGGCTATTGGAACCGAAGGAGAACTGACTTCTCAGGATTCTAAAGTCAGGGTATTATGCATACCCACAAATGAGGAACTCGTAATCGCCAGAGATACAGCACGGATAGTAGATAATTAAACGAGTTGCGAGTGACCAATGACTAATTACGAGTTGACGCATTAAGAAACGGAACGGAATATGGCAAAGAATATCTATCTGGCTTCCACAAGTCCAAAGTCTGGTAAGGGAGTAATCTGCATGGGCCTGATCAGTGCTCTCAGAGGTATGGTTACAAATGTCGGTTATTTTAAACCTATAGGCCAGAAATACAGGAAGGATGAAGATTGCGATAAAGTGTCAATAATGATCAAGGAGACTCTCGGTATTGAAGATGAGTTGAAGCACATAAACCCTGTCTCGATAAATGAATTAAACCGTTACATTGCAAATAATGATGAAGAGAAATTCTTTCGGAAAGTTCAGAAATCTTTCAAAAAAATAGAAAAGGATAAAGATATAGTTGTAATTGACGGCACTGACTATATTGGAATGAAGTCCGCTTTTGAGTTTGATATAAATGCTGACATTGCGAATAACCTGAATGCAGGTGTAATTCTTGTTGAAGACGGATATGGAAAATCGATGGATGAAATATCCTCCGGCGTGTTGACAGGAAAAGAATCATTTGATGAACAGTCCTGTGATTTTCTGGGTGTTATTGTTAACAAAATAGAAACGGAAAGATTGGAAGAGGTTGATCAGGGTCTGAGAAAAATACTTAGAAAACGGAAAATAGATTATCTGGGTACCGTCCCGTACGATTCAATCTTAGCAAAACCACGTTTATATGATATCTCCAGGAGCCTTGATGCTGAGGTTTTGCTTGGTCAGGATCATCTCAGGAATATAGCAGTTGAAACAATAATTGCCTCTATGGGATTTGAGAATGCACTGAAATATATTCATGACGGGGCGCTCATAATTACCGGGGGCGACAGGAACGAGATACTTCTCGGCTGTGTAACATCCTTAGCTTCTCCCTCCTATCCGAATATATCCGGTATAGTTTTAACAGGAGGTCTTTTGCCGAATGATAACATAATGAAGCTGATTGGAACTTTGTCAGATTTGCCGATTCCCATTCTCAGTGTTCAGTGCAACACGATAGAGACTGTGAATAGAATCAACTCTCTTGTTGTACACGTATCTTCAGATGATACTCAGAAGATTGAAATCGCAAAGTCTTCTATCTACCGGCATGTTGATTGTGAAAAGATAAACGATAAACTGAAGCTGGATAAGGTCAGAAAACGAACACCCGAGATATTCAAATATGAAATACTGGAGAGGGCGTGTTCGAAAAAAAAACGTATAGTCCTTCCGGAGGGCGAGGAAGAGAGGACCTTGAAGGCTGCTGAATGGGTAAGAGAGAGGGAGATTGCTGACCTGATACTCCTTGGTGATAAGGATCAAATTGCGAAAAAAGCCTCTGCGTTGGGTGTAAAACTGGACGATGGAATTGAAATCATAAACCCTGCTGAATCTCAAAAGTTTGAGGATTATGCCAACACCTACTACGAGCTGAGAAAACATAAAAATTACACAATGGATGTCGCACAGGATCGGATGCATGACACAATTTACTTCGGCACCATGATGATATACAAGGGAGATGCCGATGGGCTGGTTTCCGGTGCCGTTAACACAACACAGCACACAATAAGGCCGGCGTTTGAAATAGTTAAGACAAGGCCGGGTATTAAAAACGCTTCCAGTATATTCCTCATGTGCCTGAAAGACAGGGTGCTTGTGTATGGAGATTGCGCAATCATTCCTGATCCTACTGCAGAACAGCTCTCTGATATTGCCATCACAAGTGCAGGTACAGCCAAAAATTTTGGTATAGACCCGTACATCGCCATGCTTTCATATTCCACCGGAAAATCAGGTAAAGGACCGGAAGTTGAGAAGGTAAGAGAGGCAACCGGGATGGCAAAGAGCAAGAGGCCTGACCTGCTTATTGAGGGCCCGATACAGTACGATGCAGCGGTTGATCCGGATGTGGCCAGGATCAAGCTTCCCGACAGCAAAGTAGCAGGCAGGGCAACAGTCTTTATTTTTCCTGATCTCAATACAGGCAATAATACTTATAAAGCTGTGCAGAGATCTTCCGGGGCAATTGCCATAGGCCCGGTATTACAGGGACTGAAGAAACCAGTAAACGACCTCAGCAGAGGATGCCTTGTCGAGGACATCGTATATACCATAGCCATAACGGCAATACAGGCACAGGGAAAGAAGGCAAGATAATTTACGAATTATGATTTTAGATTTACGACTTAACAAACAGGAAATAGAGGAAAAAGTGAATGAGTAATACGTCTGAAAAGATTATATATTCAATGATGAAGGTCAGTAAATCTTACGAGAAGAAAACCGTGATTAAGGATATATCCCTTTCCTATTTTTATGGCGCCAAAATAGGTGTTCTGGGATTAAACGGGTCAGGGAAGAGTTCGCTTCTGCGTATTATGGCGGGTGTTGATAAGGAATATAATGGAGAGGCCTCACTCTCTGACGGATATACCGTGGGATATCTGGAACAGGAGCCGCTGGTTGATTCAGAGAAAACCGTCAAGGCCGTTGTGGAAGAAGGCCTGCAGGAGATTGTTGATATTGTCAAGGAATACAATGAAATCAGCGAGAAGTTTTCCAAACCCATGTCTGATGATGAGATGAATAAACTTCTGGTACGCCAGGGTGAGTTGCAGGAAAAGATCGAGAAGCAGAACACCTGGGACATCGAGTCACGTCTGGAAATGGCCATGGATGCACTGCGCTGTCCTCCCGGAGATACATCCATTAAGGTTATCTCAGGCGGAGAAAAAAGACGCGTGGCATTGTGCAGGCTTTTATTACAGAAACCGGATATTTTACTTCTGGACGAACCTACAAATCATCTGGATGCCGAAACCGTGGCATGG
>CAJXKT010000036.1 GCA_913055705.1 uncultured bacterium | reverse complement strand
GCCTAAAATATTGCTTTTTAAGAATATACTAATATTTTTCATGCCTATTGTATTCCTTGTTGCTTCCGGTTGTAAGGGAATTCAAAAACCCGGCGAGTTTGTTGAGTCATTAAGAAATCCCACCTCTTTTCCGGAGAGAATCTTACCTGAAATAAAGAATATTGATGAAATTGTAAATGAAAATATCCTTGCGGAAGATCAGAACATTATGATTATTCCAGTAGACAAAGACAAAAGTTCAAGTATATACCTTTTTCAAATCAGAGAAAACGCTGAGATTGATTCACATTATCATAAGTCCCATGATGTGATAATGTACATTAATAAAGGCAGTGGTATATTGGTACTTGAAGGTTCGCGCCATAGTGTAAAAGAAGGTATGATGGTGGTAATTCCAAGAATGAATGGGCATAAATTTCTTAATACAGGAGAAGAGACATGCATTGTTGCTTCTATATTTTCTCCTCCTTTTAAGGGTAATGATATAATAGAGCTTAGAGAATCAGTCGGAATTAGAAAGAAAAAGAAAAATGTATACGATAAGGCTATGAAGAAGTCCAGGAGAGAAATGAAGAAGGAGGATGGAGGGGATAAGAAATTGTTTGGCTTATGGGGTAAGGATAAAGAAAAAGTAGAGCCTGGCAAAGAAAAAGATGGGCAGGCAGGCGACGTAATTGAAGAAGAGCAAAAGATTCTGGTCTTGACAGAAGAAGGGAAGGACAAGATTAGAGAGGCAAGAAAGAAGGTTAAGAAAGAAGAAAAAGTGATAATCGACAGGATTGTACTAGACGAAAAACTTAAAGTATTGCAGAAACTAAAAAATGAAGGATTAATCAGTCAGGAAGAGTTTGAAGCTAAAAAAGCTGAAGTAATCAGTGAAAGCGGGCTGAAAGATTTGTGAATTCAGGGATTCCTGTCTGCCGACAGGCAGGAAAGGATTGAGGGATTTGTGAAGATAATTTTAACAAATGATGATGGCATATACTCACCGGGCATTTTGACTCTAAAGAAGGAGCTGATGTCATTTGGTTCTGTTACGGTTGTTGCACCGGATGTGCAGAAGAGTGGTGTGGGGCATACGATAACCTTCAGTCATCCTTTGAGAGTGAGGGAGGTATCTGTAAATGGTGATTTTGTCGGTTATGGAATCGATGGTTCACCGGCAGATTGTGTCAAACTTGCGGTGAGAGAGATAATGAAGGAGAAGGCTGACCTGCTTGTATCCGGTATTAATATAGGCGCTAATGTTGGCATTAATGTATTATATTCAGGGACAGTTGCCGCGGCTATCGAAGGAGCTCTTTTAGGTATTCCTTCTGTGGCAATTTCGCTGGAGATTTCAGAGTCTTCGCCTGATATTCATGGGGCTGCAGATATAGCAAAAGATATAGTAAGCCACATAATCAATAAAGAATTACCAAGAGGGACTCTACTCAATGTCAATATTCCTCATATATCGAAGGATAAGATTAAGGGGATTAAGATTACTAAGCAATTCTCCGGTGATTTTGATGAACACTATGACAGAAGAACTGATCCGCGTGGAGTGGCATATTACTGGTTGGCAGGAACCGGTTGGCCGAAAATAGATGTAGTTGGCACTGATATGCATGCGCTTAAAGACGGTTATATCTCCATAACCCCGCTAAGATATGATCTGACAGATAATGCCTTTCTTAAAGAGGTAGAGGCATGGGGGTGGGATAAATAACATGGCTATTTCTTTTATGTCGGCTTTGTGTGTTTGTATTATGCACTAAAGAGGGGGGACAAATCTTCTTTCTTGCTTTTATCTCCGTTTCTCACTATCAACGGTAGTTTAAACATTTTAATCACATCTTTTGCTAAAAGAACAAACCCTTCCAAGCTCATTGTTACTTATTCCTATCTTTTCTCATACACAAAAATCACCTATTGAAATACAAAGTGTGAGGAATGGTCAGGGCCTTATTGTTGTTGACATTTAATTTTAATATCCTATAATTGCAAGTGTCTATTTTTCAATAGCTTCTGTACGATGGGACAGTTGGTTACTTTACAAAAAATGTACGTTTATTTAGATTGAGAAGTGAGTTCTTATGACAAATACCTGTGTTGTCGGATTGCAATGGGGAGACGAAGGCAAAGGGAAGATAATAGATATCCTGGCGAAGGATTATGACATTATTGTCAGATATCAGGGTGGTGGTAATGCAGGTCACACACTTATCATTGATGACGAAAAGTTTATATTTCATTTAATACCGTCAGGGATATTACACCCAGACAAGAAATGTGTAATAGGAAACGGGATCGTTTTTGATCCGCGTTTGTTCCTGGATGAAGTTGCGGGGTTATCAAAGAGGAACATTAGCGTAAACGGCAATTTATTTGTCAGCGATCGTGCACATGTTGTCTTTCCGTATCATAAGAAATTGGACTTGCTGATAGAAAAGCAGAAGGGCAATTCTATGATTGGTACGACCGGTCGTGGTATTGGGCCGTGTTATACTGACAAGGTGGCACGAGACGGTATTCGGGTCGCCGAATTATTACATAAAGAGCATTTTAAGGAGAAGCTGAAGAAGACAGTAGAAGAGAAAAACCGGTTATTTGTTGATTTGTATAAAGACGAACCTGTTTCATGGGAAGAAATTTATGAAGAGTATTGTGTGTATGCAGAAAAGATATCTCCCTTTGTATGCGATACTGTAGACTTGATGGCAAAGGCTATAGATGACAATAAGAAGATTCTCTTCGAAGGTGCCCAGGGTGCACTACTAGACGTCGATTTTGGGACTTATCCTTATACCACTTCTTCTAATGCCTCAGCGGGTGGAGTGTCGCCAGGGATAGGGGTTTCTCCCAAGCAGATTCACGATATAATCGGGATAACGAAAGCATACGCAACCAGGGTTGGTAGCGGTCCTTTTCCAACAGAGATTGATGGTGAACAGGGAGAGCATATTCGGAAGAAAGGCGGTGAATTCGGGTCTACTACCGGCAGGCCAAGGAGATGCGGTTGGTTTGATGCTGTGGCTATACGTCATTCTGTAAGGATTAGCGGTGTAGACTCACTTATTGTGACTAAGCTGGATGTGCTTGATGACCAGGAAACTATTAGAATCTGTACTGGATATAAGAATGACAAAAAAGTTTATCATAATTTCCCCGCTGATTTAGATGTATTGGAAAATTGTGAGCCGATTTATGAGGAGGTTTCCGGCTGGATGGAAGATACTTCTAATGTCAGGGATGTAAAAGACCTGCCCGGAAAGGCAATGGATTACATTAGAACAATTGAGGAAATTATCGGACTCAAAGTAAAGATGGTCTCTGTTGGTCCCGAACGTTTACAGATTGTCAGTATTTGAATAATGGTAAAAAAAAAGAGATTACCAAATCATATAGCAATTATAATGGATGGAAACGGGCGCTGGGCAAGACGAAAGGGTTTTCTCAGAGTCAAAGGACACGAAGAGGGCGTTAATTCTGTAAGGGAAATAACAACTGAATGTGCCAAGAAACACATAGGACAATTAACGCTATATGCATTCTCAAATGAGAATTGGAAACGTTCAAAGACTGAAGTAAACTTTTTGATGAGAATGTTGAAAAAGTTTTTAATCGCAGAGAGACCGACCATAAGAGATAATAACATTATTCTCAAGACAATTGGACGGACAGAGGCCCTGCCTGAAGATGTTCAAAAAGAATTATTTATCAGCATGGAGGAAAGTAAGAATAATACAGGGATGATATTGTGCCTTGCGCTTAACTATGGAGGAAGGACTGAAATAGTAGATGCTGCAAATGGACTGGCAAGGGATGTGAAGAAAGGTGTAGTTAAGCTTAAAGACATTGATAACGATGTTTTTAAGAGTTACATGTATACCTCTGATATGACAGATCCTGATTTACTTATCAGGACAGGCGGTGAAATGCGCGTGAGTAATTTTCTGCTCTGGGAAGTATCCTATGCTGAGTTGTGGTTTACGTCTGTCTATTGGCCTGAATTCAGAAAGAAGCACCTGGAAGAGGCCTTAGGTGATTATGCTAAAAGGGAGAGAAGGTACGGCGGGTTAATCGAATGAGTGTGCTCAAAACAAGAATCATACTTGGCACCGCTATGCTGCTTGGATTTTGCGGCATAGTTTTCTTTGATTATTCCTTTGATTCCGATAAAGGCCTTGGTTTTGTGGGCCTTCTTGCCGGCGGGTTATGTTTGTTTGAATTTTACAATATAGTAGAAAAGAAAGGCTTTGCGCCTTTCAAAGTGTCGGGTATTATTGGAGGAGTGATTGTTTTTCTGGGGCTCTGGTTATCGGCTTATGAAGAGGGTTTGAAGCCGATATATGCAGGCATATTTTTCCCTATATTCTTCTGGTTATTTTGTGCCCAGGCTCTTAAGCGAGGTATTGATGATACGATTAAGAATATCTCTGTCACAATTTTCGGGATAATCTATATATGTTTTTTCCTCTCGTTTATAATGCCGATTCGCCATATGTCTAATGGGTTAAGTGTTATACTTATTGTGTTACTGATTACCAAAGGCGGTGACATAGGAGGATATCTTTTTGGCAGGAAATTCGGCAGGCACAAGCTTTCATCCTTTAGTCCGAATAAGACTATTGAAGGTGCATTGTTCGGTTTATTCAGCAGCCTGATGATAGCCATTGGGCTGAATACCCTGCCGGGAATGAAGATTTTGCCCTTTTACATAATAATACCGTTTGGGCTAATAGTTGGAGCATCAGGAATATGTGGAGATTTAATAGAATCTATTATAAAAAGAGATATGGAGGTCAAGGATTCAAGCAGTGCAATCCCAGCTTTTGGAGGCTTACTTGATATATTAGATTCATTACTCATAAGCATACCTGTAGCTTATTATTTCTTAGTAATCATTGGGTATTGACCCACGTCATAATATGAGTGCAGTATCAGAAAACAGTACAATTGTTGAAAATCAAATACACCTGGCAAACGACCGGGAAGCTTCTGTTTTGTTTGGCAATCATGATAAGAACCTCAGGATTATGAGGGAGGTCTTTGGCGTAAAAATTGTTGCCAGAAATGGGGTGTTAAAATATGAAGGTGAGTTTGATAGAGTTAAAAAGCTGACTGACGTTATTAACAGCCTGTTAGAAACAATTAGAAGGACTGGCAAGCTGGATGAAGATGACATTGATATTGTTATTGCGGATATAGACAGGGGGACAGATCATTCAATGCCTGAGCGGTCAATTGATGTATTTATAAATGGACAACCGGTAACACCCAGGACTGAGGGGCAGGCCAGATATGTTAATGCCATAAGTAATAATGATCTTGTCTTTTGTATTGGTCCTGCCGGGACAGGAAAAACATACTTAGCTGTTTCACTGGCTCTTTCCACAATGAAGAGCGGTTATCTTAAAAAGATCGTTCTTGCCCGCCCTGCTGTAGAGGCGGGAGAGAGATTGGGCTTCCTGCCGGGTGATATTCAGGCAAAGGTAAATCCGTACTTGCGGCCGTTGTATGATGCCCTGGCTGACATGATTGAGATTGAGCAGGTAAAGAAATATATTGAGAACGATTTAATAGAAATACTGCCCCTGGCTTTTATGAGGGGCAGAACACTTAATGATTCTTTTATAATACTGGATGAGGCACAGAATTGTACTGTAAAGCAAATGAAGACTTTCTTGACACGTTTTGGGTTAAGGACTAAAGTTGTGGTTACGGGTGATATAACCCAGGTTGATTTGCCAACTGGAGAGAAATCAGGACTCATAGACGTACAGGAAAGGTTAAAGGGTGTATCCGGGGTTGATTTTGTATACCTTACACGCAGTGACATTGTACGGCACCGGCTTGTCAGGGATATTGTCGATGCATACGATAATTAATAAGTGATGGTAGAGATAGCTAACTTACAAAAGCATTATGAGATTAAGAGTAGTAAGATTAAGCATGCGGTTAAGGAAGTGTTAGGCAAAGAGGGAAAGGATGCCAGGCTGAGTATTGCCCTTGTTGACAATAGCAAGATTAAAGAGCTTAATAAACAGTATTTTAACTCTGATGAAGTTACAGATGTGATATCTTTTCCATTAAGCAATAATAAAAACATATTATGTGGAGAAATTATTGTTTCAGTAGAGACTGCGGTAGATACAGCAGGCAAAAGAAACATAAGTATTGAAGGTGAAATTGTCTTATATATTATACATGGTATATTGCACTTATTGGGATATGATGATGGCAACGAAGGAGATGCCAGGGTTATGCATGAAGAGGAATCAAAAACACTTAAGGCCCTGGGTTATAACGTACCAAGAGTAGAAGATGGATTTTTGTAAAACACCTGCTATTACTTTAAGAAGGACGGATTATAAAGATTCCAGTCAGATAATAACATTCTATACACGTGATTTTGGCAAGATTCAGGCATTGGCTAAGGGATTAAAACGTTCTGTAAAGGGCATAAGCGGGGGTATGGATTTGTTGACATATAACCAAATAGTGTTTATTCAAAGAGCGAGTTCTTCTTTAAATATTTTAACCGAATGGGCGCTGCGTGATAATTTTCATTTACTGAGGAATAATTCAAGGAAATACTATTCAGCTCTTTATATTCTTGAATTAGTGAGAGAGTTTACTGAAGAAAATGATAAGAATGAGCCTCTCTTTGATCTGTTTAAAAATACGCTCTGCGAGATAGCTGATAAAGGTGATCCTACTGTAAATACCATTGCGTTCGAGGTTCAACTGCTTGCTTTACTTGGATACCTCCCTGAAATGAGTTGTTGTGCTAGCTGTAAGGCAAAGGTGGATGCAAAACGTCTTTCTTCTTTCAGTGCATCAGAAGGGGGTGTGCTTTGTACTGATTGTAGCAGGAGGATTAGAGAAAAAGTAAAGATATCTGGAGGTTCTATAGCAACCATTAACTATTTGGCTGGAAAGAGGGTTCAGGATACAGGCCGTTTATCTATACAGTCGTCACTTCAAGTCGAAATCAGGAAATTATTAATTTATTATTTGTCGTTTATCTTAAATAAAAAACTTAAGATGTGGAGATATATATGAAAAGACAAATACTGGTGTTTTTTATTCTTGCTGCATCCGTTTTTATTGTTGCAAAGGAGTCATATGCAAAATGGGTGTGGAGCGGCGAGACAAGCTGGATTGATCCTGATAAACTAACAAGAGATACTACAGACCAAAAATTCAGGTATGCTGTTACACTATTAGTTAACAGAGAGTATATAAGTGCTGTCGGTATTTTTAAGGAGATTATCAAGAATAATCCCGGATCAGAACTTGCAGATGAGTCTCAGCTGAACATTGGCAAGGCATATTATCTGTTCGGTGATTACAAGAGTGCCTTCAAAGCATATGAGTATATGATAGAACAGGATCCCGGTTCCCGCAGGTTACATGAGATATTGAAGAAGGAGTTCCAGATTGGCGTTGCCCAGATGGAACGAGACGAAGATGGAGCTATCAAGGTATTTGAGCGGATAATAGAACGGAATCCACTTGGTTTTATCGCTGCCGATTCACAAGTAAAGATTGCAGAGTGCTATTATCAATTACGTCAATTTGAAGAGGCAGAAGCCAGCTATCTTAGCGTTATGGAAAATTATCCAAATAGTGAATGGGTGCCGTACGCTCAGTTTAGGATTCCGTATTGCAAATTGAGTAATATTCGTATTCAAGAGAGAAATTATGACTTGCTTTCCGGATCTCGTGATGGCTTTGAAATATACCTTGCCAATAATCCACATGGTGCTTTGGTTGATACCACAAAGGAAATAATCGGGGAAATAGATATTGCAATGGCAGAGAGGGATTATAAGGTAGGTGAATTCTATTTGCGCAAAAAAAGACCAGATGCCGGTCTCATATATTTTGAATCCGTGATCAAAGATTATCCGAATACTGAATGGGCAGCCAAGGCTGCAGAAAAGATTGAAATGCTTAGAAAGGTAGGGGCAATAAGGTAACGGGATATAACCATGAAAATAACAAATTTAAAACAAAAAACTAGCCTGATGTCTTGTATTAACTATTGTTTATTTAGACAGCTAATTTGTGTTGCGTTTGTGTTTGTATTAGTATCAGGATGCGGGTATTCGCAAAAATCGCTGATTGACCGTAAAATAAACACCATTTATATTTCTATCTTTGAAAATAATACGTTCGTGAGAGGTATAGAATTTGATATTGCGAAGGCAGTGAAGGACGAGATTATGTCTAGGACAAGCCTGAGAATTGTCCAGAAAGATAGTGCAGATGTAATAATGACAGGTGAGATTGGTGGTTCTGCACAAGCTGCGCTTTCGCAGAGTAGAGATAATATTGTAGAAAGCTCGGTGTCTATATCTGCTAGTGTAACGCTTTTGGACACGAGAACAGGGAGAAGCATGGGTGGCGGTGCAGGTGGGGGCGCATCGTTTATTGTAGATCGTGGTGAAAACGTGCAGTCTGCTACTGAAGAGGCGATAGCCAACCTGGCCAGGGTTCTAGTTGATAATTTAGAAGAAGAGTGGTAATGTTTCTTGGTAATAAAACAAGATAAAGGCTGTCTGGAGTTTGGTAAAGAAATAATTGTAGCGGGTGTGTTGAATGTGACACCTGATTCTTTTTATGATGGTGGGAAAAACAGTGATCTGGGCAGTGCGTTAAGCCATGCCCGAAGAATGATCGAAGATGGTGCTGACATAATTGATATTGGCGGTGAATCTACCAGGCCTGATTCAAGTTATGTTTCTGCAGATGAAGAAAAGTTGAGAGTTATACCAGTCATTAAGGAATTAAGCAAAGAAACACATATACCAATATCCATAGATACTTATAAAGCTGAGGTTGCTGAAGAAGCTATTAAGGCTGGGGCCCAAATCATCAACGATATTAGTGGATTACAGGCGGATGATGAGATGGCAAGAGTTGCGGCTGAGAATAACACGCCTATAATTATCATGCATATTAAGGGCCACCCACATGATTTTCCAAAAGATCCTGTTTATGATAATCTGATTCCAGAAATTATCTCATTCTTTGAAAGAAGAATTGAGGATGCCGTTAACTCAGGTATAGCACATAACAATATAATAATTGATCCGGGTATAGGCTTTGGTAAGAAGCCTGAGCATAACCTTGCAATCCTTAGACAATTGAATGATTTTAAATGTCTAAATCTCCCAATTATGGTAGGTACTTCCCGTAAATCATTTATCAGTAATGTGCTGGAACTTTCAGACGAACAGAACCTTCCAACGTCTGATGCTAGACTTGCCGGAACATTAGTAACGCTGATAATTGCCGTAATTAATGGTGCAAATATAGTCAGGGTGCATGACGTCAGGGAGGCTGTTCAGGCTATCAAGATGTATAGAGCCATTGAATCTGCAAAATGTGAGGAGAAAACCTGATGGATGAGTTTCTTGGATTTTTTGGGAATCTACATAGTATTGTTCATCCCTACTGGTGTAATGGCTGGATGTTAATTAAGTCATGTGGGGAAACATTTATAATATTTATACTTTTGTATACAATTCTGAGAATAATGCAGGGAACGCGTGGAGCTGGTATACTTCGCGGTTTGGCGTTTACGTTGGTAATAATTACTTTAGTAATACTGTTTATTATAAAAAAGCTTGAACTTTATACTGTTAACTGGTTTATCATTGAATTCTTACCTGTTTTGATTATTCCAGTAATTATCCTTTTTCAACCAGAATTCAGGCGGGCACTTATTAAATTGGGGCATAGTCCGTTTTTCAGAATGTTCGTAAAGTCTGAGATACAAGTTGCCAAAGAGATTTTAACGGCTGTAATAGCATTGTCTGAAAATAAAATAGGAGGCCTGATAACAATTGAACGTGAAGATGGTCTGGACAATTATATAGAAGGTGGCATAAAGGTAAACTCTAACATTTCAAGTGATCTTATAAGTACAATCTTCTGGCCGGGCACACCACTTCATGATGGTGCAGTTATTGTACAAGAACTTAAGATTGCCGCTGCGGGATGCTTGTTTCCGCTAACAGAGAATGAAAACATACCAAAATCCTGTGGTACTCGTCACAGGGCAGGTATTGGTATTACAGAAGACACCGATGCAATCTCGATAATTGTTTCTGAAGAGACCGGGTTGATATCCCTGGCAGCTGGAGGAGACTTTAAGGAAGCTGTCAATCAAAACGAATTAAGAAGAGTATTAGAAGAGATGTCAACTGCGGCAGTTAAAGGTATTCGGAGTAATTAAACTTGCTGAAAGATCTATTATTTACTAATTTGAGAGCCAAGAGTATGGCCATGATAATGGCTATAGCACTCTGGTTTTATGCCATTACTAAACATACTGGTGCTCTTACGGAAGATATCCAGTTGACAATTAATGCACCACCGGGTTTGACTGTTCTGGATACCAGCAGTAATATGGTAACTGTTGGTGTGAGTGGTACTCAAACTACTATTGATAGAATTTCTGATATGATTAAGGACAATAAGATTATGGCAAGGTTTGACATACCTGATATAGGTGATGTCGATGAAGATAATTATAAAAGGACTATTCGTTTAACAAAGAGGAATTTTAATTTTCCGCGAGAGGTAAGGTTGAGTTCAATAGTTCCCAGCGAAATTGATATTACGCTTGGTAGATTAGAGAGTAACTATATTAAAGTACAGATACAAAAAAAGGGAGTTCCTGCACCTGGATATGAAATAATCAGTGAATTCTTCTACCCCAACAGGGTTCTTGTAACAGGGCCTGTAAACATACTCAAGGAAGCTGATACAATTAGTACAAGTCCAATAGATATGAGCGGAATAACCAGTGAACAAAACAGGACATTTCCCTGGGCCGTTGATCTGGAGGATTTTATATCTGTTGCAAGGGACGGTAAATATGTTTCTGTACCGGTTCAGTGTGATGAGAAAATAAATGTGTGGTTACAGGTATCTGAACAAGTGGATACTAAAGTATTTGAAAAAGTTAAGATAAATGTATTTCATCCTGTTGAATATGATTTTAAGGTGAAGCTTAAGGAGGAATATATTAATCTGAGCCTGAAAGGTCCAAAGTTAATGCTGGAGACGTTGAGTCCAGAAGATATTATGGCGTATATTGATGTTAGTTCACTGCGCCCTCCCGGGCCATATAATCAATCGGTTATTTGTAAGATTCCTGAAGGGCTGAAAATAGATGGGGCTCCACTTGAAGCTCATATTGATATTGTAGAGCCTACTGTAGAACCGATTTCAGAAACGAAATGATTTCTGGAAAGACACATTCCTTATAGAAAATTATGATTAAATTAGGAGTTAATGTTGACCATGTTGCTACATTAAGGCAGGCAAGGATGACGTATGAACCTGACCCGGTGATGGCTGCGGTGCTTGCGGATCTGGGAGGAGCTGACGTCATAACAATACATCTCAGGGAGGATAGAAGGCATATCCAGGACAGAGACCTTGATATGTTACGTCAAACAGTTTTTACTAAACTCAACCTGGAGATGGCAACCTCTCAAGAGATTATTGACATTGCCATCAGGATAAAACCTGAGCAAATAACTCTTGTGCCTGAAAAAAGGCAGGAGGTTACTACAGAAGGAGGACTGTCTGTCACTTCACAAAAAGAAGTACTTACTGACATTATTAAAAAATTCAATGGCAATGACATATATGTAAGCCTTTTTATAGATCCTGATAGAGATCAGATAATTGCATCTGGCGAAGTTGGAGCACAAGCGGTTGAACTTCACACAGGAAATTATGCCAATGCAAAGAGTGAGAAGCAAAGTGCAGAAATGCTGGAAGTATTAAAAGAAGGTGTAAAGATTGCACAGGATGTAGGATTAAAAGTGAACGCCGGTCATGGTTTGACATACAAGAATACCGGTCCTATTGTTGAAGTTATGGATGTAGAGGAGCTTCATATTGGACACAGCATCGTTTCAAGAGCAATTTTTGTCGGAATTAAAAGAGCAGTGAAGGAAATGAAGGATATTATATACAAGCATTATCTTATAAAACAAAACTTCTGAGCATCTTCCACAGCTGAAATTTGATAGAAAAGGAGGAGTTTAAATTTATGTTTACTGGATCGATAGTTGCGTTGGTTACGCCATTCAAGGACGGGTTGGTAGATTACGATAAGCTTGGGGAACTGGTAGAATTTCATATTGAAAATGGTACAAATGGCATAATTCCATGTGGGACGACAGGTGAATCTCCTGCCTTGACACACAAGGAACATGGAGAAGTTGTTGGAAAAGTAATCGAGAAAGCAAATGGCCAAATACCAGTTATAGCGGGAACAGGTTCTAATAATACGAATGAGGCTTTAAGTCTGACCAGACATGCTAAAGAAATGGGTGCTGATGGTTCATTGATGATTACTCCTTATTATAACAAGCCAACACAGGAAGGTCTTTACGAGCACTTTAAAGTCATCGCAGAGGAGGTGGATATTCCTATAATAATTTATAATGTACCATCAAGGACTGCCGTTTCAATAACTCCTGAAACAGTAGCCAGGCTTTATGAGATAGAGAATATTGTGGCTATTAAAGAGGCAAGTGGCAGTATTGATCAAACAAGTCATATACTGAGCCTGTGTGATATTACTGTATTATCCGGTGATGATTCTTTGACTCTTCCCATAATGTCTGTTGGTGGAAAGGGCGTTGTTTCTGTTGTAGCAAACATTCTCCCTCAGGAGGTTTCTGAAATGGTTTCAAGCTTTCTTAATGGTGAGATTGAAAAATCCCGGCAACTGCACAATAAACTCTTTCCAATATGCAGAGCTATGTTTATAGAGACAAATCCAATTTCAGTAAAAACCGCTATGAAATTGCTTGGCAGGATTAACGGTGAATTGAGATTGCCCCTCTGTAAGATGAGCGCAGAACATGAGAAACAACTTCAGAAGACATTAGAAGAGTATGGTTTAATTTGATTCTTGACGACAAATGTTACTGATATATAGTAAATCAATTGTAAGGATTCCTCTATTTTTTTTGTAGATAGTGTGTTATGGACAAAAAAAAGATAATGAAGGGTGTTAAGTTGTTTTTAGAGGGGATCGGCGAAGATCCAAAGCGGGGAGGCATCAGGGACACACCTAAACGTGTTGCTGAGATGTGTGAAGAGATTTTTGCAGGGATAGGCATGGATGCTGGAAAACAGATTAAAGTTTTAAAATCTGAAGACCATGACGAAATAGTTTTATTAAAGGATATTCCCTTTTTTTCTGTTTGCGAGCATCATTTGCTGCCTTTTATAGGAAAAGCTCATGTAGCATATATACCTAACGGTTCCAGGGTGACAGGCTTAAGTAAGCTTGCAAGGGTAGTAGAGGTTGAGGCAAAGAAATTGCAGGTACAAGAGCGCCTTACCACTGCAATAGCTGAAGTACTAATGAAGGCACTCAGACCAAAGGGTGTAATGGTAATTATTGAAGCAGAACATCTTTGTATGGCCATGAGGGGAATTCAGAAACCCGGCAGTATTGCCCAGACATCAGTGGTAAGAGGGATATTCAGAAAGAATCCGGCTACAAGGGCCGAGGCGATGGCCCTCATTAAGGGTATATAATCGATATGTTTTGTAAACTTAAATACATAGTAACGATAATTTTAGTTCTGCATATATTAATGTATGCAAAGAAAGATGCGGAAGCTGGCAATGCCTATATGGAGGCTCTTAGAGAGATACTGGATGTAGCCCCCTCAGAAAAAATAGAAGCAATAGAGGACTATACTGAGGAGGAAGGTGCTGATGTAGCATTTTCCGCGAAAGACACAAAGTTTCTTAACTTAACAATAAAAGATAGTCTAATTCTGGCCTTACAGAACAACTATGACATAAGAATTGCAAAGATTGATCCATTGATTAAAGAAAAAAATATTACTGTTGAAAAATCCGAATTTGATCCAACTCTGAATATTGTTGGAGAGACAGAAGACTCTGAAGAGGCATCAAACAGTGGTGTGTTAATTGGTACTGGTGGTGGGCTGGCAGATTTCAGAAGCGATAGAAATACCTTAAGTGCTACAATTGAAAAACCCATGGAAACTGGAGCTACAATTGAGTTAGAGTTTAATCTCGAACAGAAATTTGTAGATCCGGTTTCAGCTTTTACTTTGGAGAATCCGTTGGCAGAGTCTGAAGTGGTAGCTAAAATAACTCAGCCACTTCTAAAAAATGCTGGTATATTCTATAATAAGTGTGATATTTACATAGCAAGGAATGACAAAAAGAGGTCTCTGTTGGAACTTAAGGAAACGGCAATAGAAGTAACCAACTCTACGCAAACAGCTTATTGGGAGCTTGTAAAGGCAATTGAAGAATTAAGAGTGAGAAGGAAATCTTTAGAAAGAGCTGAGGATTTACTGAAAAAGAACAGGATACAGGTCGATGTTGGAACTTTGGCACCTATAGAGCTGCTGGTTGCAGAGGAGGGTGTTGCCAGCCAGTTAGAAGGAGTTGTGGTGGCGGAAAATGATATAAAAGACAGGGAAGATGAACTGATGCAGGTGATGAATTTAAGCAACAACCCTATATTATCTGATGTTTCAATTGTGCCGCTGGACAGTGTATCTTTTCAGGTTCGAGATGTCTCAATTAATGAATCAATTAAGATTGCACTTGAAAACAGGCCGGAAGTATTTGAGCAGGGACTGGACATAGCAAATGCCAGGATTAAAGTGAAGCAGGAAAAGAATCAATTACTTCCTAAACTTGATTTTGAAGCCGGGATTCGCTATAGCGGACTTTCTGCAAATTATGGGAATGCCAATGATTCTGTTTTTTCTGAGGACTTCCAAACTGAGTTTTTCGGAGTAACGATGGAGATCCCTTTAGGTAACCGAGAGGCAAGGAGCAATTATTCAAAGGCTAAACTCGAGGAGAAACAAACGGTATTCAATACTAGGAAGGTAGAGCAGGAGATTGTTGTCGAAGTCAGAAAGGCAGTTCGGCAGATAAGGACAAATGCAGAAAGGATTAAGGCATCAAAGAAAGCAAAGGAATTATCACAGGAAAGACTTAAGGCAGAGGAGAAAAAGTTTAAGGTTGGAAGGTCGACCAGCCTTGAAGTAATACGTGCTCAGGCAGATCTGGCAGTTTCAGAAGGAAGGGCTACAAATGCAATTGTTGATTACCAGATTTCATTAGGCAATCTGGATGCAGTACTTGGTACTATTCTTGAAAACAACAATATCATAATAGACGATACAGGTATTTAACAAATAAAACGGATTGGCAAATATTAATGAAGAAAGAGAAGGGTATGTGTAATGTCAGAATTTACTGATGAACAGATTAATAGATATTCCAGGCACATAATTTTGCCTGAAGTGGGGGGGAAAGGGCAGAAAAAGTTGCTTGAATCCAAGGTGTTCCTAGTTGGTGCAGGAGGGCTGGGTTCTCCTGCAGCATTTTATCTTGCAGCAGCAGGTATTGGGAAGATTGGAATTGCCGACAATGATAACGTTGACTTTTCAAATCTTCAGCGCCAAATATTACACTCAACTAAAGATGTTGATTATCCTAAGGC
>CAJXKT010000035.1 GCA_913055705.1 uncultured bacterium | reverse complement strand
GTCTTGATATGTGCCGGTCTGGTTTTTCAGATGCAGGCTGGATTTACATGCCTGGAGTCCGGACTGACACGATCAAAGAACAGCATAAACGTTGCAATAAAGAATTTTCAATAGTAACTGTATACCAGGTTCCTTTTTGCTCAGGTTGGATTTGGAGCGGTTATTAAAAATGCACTTAACTTTTAGCCCCTGCGACCAAGTCTACCTTGCCTTCCTTATTAGTTAATTGATATTCATACCTGGCAATAAGAGCTTTAGCATATTCTACGTGAGACCACATAAGTGGTATGGCAAATTGGATAACAGTTTTTCCCCCTTCATAAATATCACTTCTAATCTTATCGTAACTTTTCTTCATGAAGAAAAGTTCTTCTACAATAAAATCATAGGAAAGATTGGGAATCAGGATTTCTGGATGAAATTCTTTTTTTGCATCAAGCCCTACTTCCCATTCAAGGCGGATAAACTCTTCAAACCTTCTTTTTGTACTCAAATGTTCAGGGATATATCCTTCACCGGTTTGATACTTGTCAATTTGGCCTAAAATAGTATCACCTCTCTCAACTGCTCCTGTTTGATAGTAATACTGAGCCAGCATGGCTGTATATTGGATCCATGGCCCGTTTCCGGCATGTATATGTGTTTCAATGTCCTCTGTAAAAGGGAGATACCTTTGCAGCATGCCAAGTTCTGAATCCCAAAGGTTCTCTACCATAAAGTTGACAGAATTAGTAATAATATCAGGATTCTCATCCAGGACACAGGAATCACAATGTCCCTCTTTACACTGGAAATAAACCGGACTCATAAGTGTGACGTCAGGCCTTAAATCAAAAGCGCCATCTTTTGTTATCCGTCTGACAAATCGGTCATTGAGAATGAAACGCCGGTGAACGGCCTGGCAAAATCTGCACTTGAATGAAAGTTCTTCATCAAAAAGGCCCTTCAGATCAAATTTATCAGTCAACTGCAGAATGAGATTGAAGAAGAGAATGTAAACATGATTTACCCAGATGCTGTATCCCTTCTCAATAGCTGATTCATGTATACCCGTTGTCGAGAAAAACAGGAATATTTCCTCCCGATAAAAATGTTTAAGGGCATACTGGATTGCTTTTTTTATCCTTGTAAGATAGACCTCCAGTTCATCAGGTTCCTCCTGCCGGGAGTAGCAAGCCAATAAATAGTTAGCAAGGATAATTGCGCCATAAGCGGTATTATCTTCCTGAATATAAATAGCCTTGTTCTGTCCGTTCAATCCGTAACGCTGTCCCCACTTTCCACTATCTTCTTGAACATTTGCAAAGAATTTGGCCACTCCTTTCAAGATGCTAAAAGCGTCACCATTGGGGTCCAGGTCTTTCTCAACCATTTGCCTGAACAACGTGGAAGCACATGAAGAATCTCTTGGGTATACGTACGGATAGCGGGATTCCAGGACAGTCGCTAATAAAACTGTTCCTTGCTCGGTCTGGATCGAACATTTCTTAATTACTTCTAAATGTTCAGTAAGTTTTTCACAAAGTTTATCCTTGTCCATAATATAAATTGCTTCAAAATCGGGAGAAAGTCAGTGCTATCACTTATTCTTTTGAGCTACAAGGGCCTGATAACACCAGGTACATAGAATACGAGGAAGAGGCAATGGTAAAGTAACTTTTTCTTCTCCCAAACCCCATTTGTACGTTTCAGTAACAGGTATCTGCTCGCGAACCTGATGGTCCCCGCAAACGGCAATCCCACAGACAATGCATATCGCAATTGCATCTGTCTCTTTTCCTTCCTTATTACATATATAACACTTCACGGCTTTCCTCCTTTTTAAAACATTTTACGTTATTATATAGACGGAACAGAACTTATAGATTATGTCAAATTAATCTGGGAAAATCAAGATTGGTATTATGTCTGTGTCAGAAATGTTAAGAAAATGGATATGACTCATCTATGGCCTTACAGAAAAAAAATATCTTAAATATATCAATGCTCCTAAATCATATATAAAATGCAATTGAATGGGTATAAGCAGACTATCGTAATACCGGAACAATATACCCAGGTAAAATCCCATAAGTGTTGCAATAATAAAATAGGCAGGCGTTAAGAAATGCAGAAGACCGAAGATTATGCTCGCACCAACAATTCCTAACTTGACCTGAATTACTCCCCTGAAGAGCAACTCTTCAGCAAGGCCTGCAAATGCCGAAATGATGCACAAGTCCGGTAATTTAGCTTCGGAAAATATAGCCTTTATATCAATTATAATGAGACTTCTCAGTGAACCCAGCAAAGGAATACCATCTGCCTTTTTTGAAAGTAATAACATAAACAACGCAAGTGGAACCACCGCCCCAAGAGTACCTATCACTATGTCACGAAATACACTCTGGGTTAAAGGAACCAACTTGAGCCCATAATATCTCGCTATAATCAAAGCAACCACCAGAACTATACCCTCAACGAGACAGGTCAGGATTAACAGCTTGTATCTTGGATAAGAGGTAAAGTTAAACATTTGTACGATATTTAGTTATTCAAACTCCGACTTCATCAGGGCAGTTTAAGATATAATATATTTTCCACCTCGATAAAAAAACGTGTACCTTTTGTGTAAATTTATTATTATGGAAAACAAAAGAGAGACTTGAAAGATCCTCCTTTACCAGGGTGGAACGATTGAGGGATTTATTTAATTCGTATACTGTTAAATGAAAGGAAAGCTGTCATGGACTGGAAAATACTCATAGCAACTTTTACATCTATCTTTCTTGCAGAACTTGGTGACAAAACACAGATTGCGGCAATCGTAATGACAAGCAAGACAAATAAACCCTTAACCGTATTTATAGGCTCCATGATTGCCTTTGCCGTAATAACCTTAATTGGAGTTACATTTGGTGCAGCATTAACAAAAATTGTACCAATAGATTATATAAAATATCTATCTGCAATTGCATTCATAGCCATAGGCATTCTAATCTTAACGGGGAAATTGTAGCGCGTATGATTTCTCGCGATTTTACACGGATAATATAGTTCACGATCGACCTTCAGGACGTGTCGCAATAGTCATCCTGAACTTGTTTCGGAATCAATTCAGCCCGCCTAAATACTGGCGGATAAAAATGACTAATCATGTATTATCGAAAGCCATCAATCCCTGAATTCCTCAATTCCTCAATTCTTTAATTCTTAAATCCTGTTTATTGCTTCTCAGCCACTACCCTGTGTTATCTCAATCAGCTTCTCTAAAGTTGCCTTCGCTTTCCCTGAATCTACAGATTCAGCTGCGATTTGCATTCCATCCCTTAAATCTTCCGCGCCACCTCCGGCAACAATTGCTGCAGATGCATTTATGAGAACAATATCACGCTTAGGACCGTCTTTACCCTCTAACACTTCACTGATTGCACTTGCACTCTCTTCCGGGGAGCTTACAACAAAATCATTTATCTCCGCCTTCGGGATTCCAAAGCTGTCATGAGTGATAAAATAGCTCTTAATCTTTCCATCCTTCAATTCGCATACTTTCGTTTTGTCGGTTGTCGTAATCTCATCCAGACCGTCATAGCCATAGACAACAAACGCATGTTCCGTATTTAACTTTTTCAGCACCTTCGCCACGGTGTCAGTCAGCTTTGCATCATACACACCTATTACCTGCCTTGTTGCATTTGCAGGATTAGTCAACGGGCCTAAAATATTAAATATAGTCTTTATCCCTATCTCGCGCCTCGGACCTACTGCATGCTTCATAGAACTATGTAAAAGCGGCGCCATGAGAAAACCTATATTTGCTTCTTTGATACAATTTTCAACAATCTCCGGTCCGGCCTCAACATTAACTCCTAATAACTTAAGCACATCAGCACTTCCACAATGACTCGTAGAAGCCCTGTTGCCGTGTTTTGCAACTTTCAGTCCTGCACCTGCAACCACGAATGCGGCTCCCGTTGATATGTTAAATGTACATTTTGCATCCCCACCGGTACCACAGGTATCCACTACTATATTATTATCTACATTGATATGAGTAGCCTTCTCCCTCATAACACCTACACAACCGGTAATCTCTTCAACAGTTTCTCCCTTCATCCTTAACGCCGTAATAAAAGAACCAATCTGCACCTCTGTGGCCTTACCTTCCATTATCTCTTTCATTACTGCTATACTTTCCTCTATCGAAAGATCACTGCCTTCTGCTATCTTCCCAATCATTTCTTTTATCATAATGCAGATTATGTCAGAAATATACCAAAGTGTCAAGAATATGGATTAAGCCGGATTTTCACTTTATTGACAAAGCCAGATAATTACTTAGAATTGTACATTATGACTGCTTACAAAATAATGGAGTCTTGTGAGTTGTGTCCAAGGAGATGCAAGGTTAACCGTTTAAACAACAAAAAAGGATTCTGTGGTACGGGGGCAAAGGCTGTTGTTTCATCGGCAGGGCCACATTTTGGAGAAGAATCGGTATTGGTAGGCAACGGAGGATCAGGTACAATATTCTTTGCAGGATGTAATCTGGGCTGTGTCTTTTGTCAAAACTATGACATCAGCCCGCTTCGCCGTGGAAACGAGGTAGAAACAGACGACCTGGTAAACCTGATGTTGCAGCTCCAAGAACGAAGCTGCATAAATATAAATTTTGTCACCCCAACACACGTAACACCGCATATTACTGAATCTGTTCATATTGCCCGGGCAAGGGGTCTTAAAATACCCATCGTCTATAACTGCGGAGGTTATGAGTCTATAGAACCATTACGGCTTCTTGCCGGTACGATCGACATTTACTTGCCAGACGCCAAGTATTTAAACCCGGACTCATCAGAAAAATATTCTTTTGCACAGGACTACCCGGAAGTAATGAAATCAGCTTTGCTGGAAATGCACAGGCAAGTTGGAGATTTAGAGATTAAGGGTGGTATAGCAACACGGGGACTCCTGGTTCGTCATCTGGTAATGCCGGGCAACGTCGCAGGCAGCCTGGACATAATCGATTTCCTTGCGAATGAAATATCAAATAATACGTTTGTAAATATTATGGAACAATACAGGCCGACATTTAAGGCCCGGGATTTTCCTGAAATAAACAGGCCCATAACCCATAAAGAATTCAATACAGTTTACGAATATGCAAGAAAACAAGGGTTAAGGCTTGCAGATTAAGGCTGAAAGCCTTTAGCTATCAGTAATTCATCCTCACTTAATTTCTTCAACCTTTTGCACGGAAGGGTTCTTTTCTGCTTCAGCTTTTGCCTTTGTTTCTTCCTGCAGCCTTTCCATCCTTTTCGCATCTTCACTTTGTAATAATACATCAAGGTCCTCGGTAAGCTTTGCCGGATCCGTCATACCGTGACCAATTGTCTCTTCTTCCATACTTCCAATAGGAGTAAATCTGAATTTTGTTGTCGTACCTTTTGAACCGCACCCTGAAAGAACTAACGTTGTTAAAAATATAGACATAAACAGCAAGATGAAATATTTAAATGATGTCACGGTGTCCTCCTTACGTATTGTTCCCAATAATATTTTCAATTTTTTCCTTATCCGGACTATTAATTATACCTCTCTCAGTAATGATGGCTGCTATATTCGATGCCGGTGTAACATCAAAAGCAGGATTAAATACCTTTATGCCATCCGGAGCAATCTTATTGCCTGAAATACTGGTAACTTCATCCGAATGTCTCTCCTCTATAGGAATTTCATCACCGGAAGCTATACTCAAATCAAATGTTGATGCAGGCGCTGCAACATAAAACGGCACATTGTGTTCCTTTGCAATTATAGAAAGACTGTACGTGCCTATCTTATTCGCAGCATCGCCATTTGCTGCAATCCTGTCCGCCCCTACAATTACACAATCAATCTTCCTCTGTTTCATGGTATGAGCTGCCATATTATCACATATCAACGTGACATCAATACCGGCATTCTTAAGCTCCCACGCTGTAAGCCTTGAACCCTGAAGCAAAGGACGGGTTTCATCTGCATAGACACTGATGTTTTTCCCATTCTCTGCAGCTGCAAACATAACGGCCAGGGCTGTTCCATAATCTCCCGTAGCAAGCCCCCCGGCATTACAATGAGTTATCACACTACTACCGTCTTCTAAAAGTGATTCGCCATTTTCACCTATCTTGCGGCATATTGTTTTATCTTCTTCAAGTATGGTTTTTGCCTCTTCAAGGAGTATGTTCTTAATCTCTGAAACCGACCGCTGACTATTCTTTTGTGCAACATCTTCCATACGCTTCAGGCCCCAGAACAGGTTTACGGCTGTCGGCCTTGAAGAACCCAAGTAAGAAGTCACCTTCTTCATCTCATTAAAGAAGGATTCGAAGTCTGCTGCATCGCAGTTCTTTATACCTACTACTGTACCCATAGCACCGGCAATACCGATAGCAGGGGCACCCCTGACCATTAATGTCTTTATTGCATGGTAAATACTCTCTTTGTCATCGCAGTAAACATATTTTAATTCATTAGGTAATAGAGTCTGATCAATAAGCTTAATCTTTCCATCTATTTCACCAATCCATTCAATTGTTGGCAACGGCACAAAAATCTCCCTCGTAGTATTTAAATTATTTCGCTATTTTTTTGATTTCTTCAATATTTTCTTAACGTTTTTATCTTTCTGAATAACCTTATCGGCCTGTTTCTTCTTATAATCAAGAATCTTCTTTCTAAGGCCCTTGTCTGAAGTACTTAAAATCTGAATCGCCAGAAGGGCCGCATTCTTTGCACCGGCCTTCCCTATCCCTACTGCAGCAACCGGGACACCACCCGGCATCTGTATCGTAGAATAAAGGGAATCCAATCCGCCCAGATCAGACGTTAACATAGGCACGCCAATAACCGGAAGAGGCGTCAACGCCGCTATTACACCTGCAAGATGTGCAGCTCCCCCCGCACCGCCGATAATAACCTTGTACCCCTTTTTCTCCGCACTCACAGCATATTTATGCGCACGGAGTGGAGATCGATGACAGGAGACTACATCAACGTCATATTTCACTCCAAATTCATCAAGGACGTTAAGTGTTTCCTGCATAGTACTCAAATCAGAATCACTACCCATTACAATCCCAATCTTTTTATCCAGCATATTACCTCCTAAAATATCTATGTTACCAGACTAACGTTTTTATCATAAATAACAGGAATAAGTTCAGACATGAAAAGAGCCAGACTCTTAGCTGCCGTCCTTGTCTGTTTGTTAAGGCGTCTCAAAAGCGACAATTTCTGCGGGTTTTTTAAAACCTCCAATGCTATGCTCGCAGCCTTTACCTTCCCTTCATCAGACATTATAGAGTCATAATCAAGATGCAGGTCATCATCTATGCCATCTGAGATCGAACGTATTGCTGCAAACTTAACACCTTTTCTGGATGCAACCTCAGCAACCGCGGCACTCTCCATTTCTACGGCTAAAAAAGAATTCTGCTCCCCAATCCTTTTTTTTGTACTTGCACTGCTTATGACCTTATCCACAGTCAACAGACTGCCGAAGTGGAACTTCGATTCCATACCTTTACTAAGCTGCCTGGCTAACTGAAAGACTTCTTTGTCGCAGACATAATCTGATTCCAGCTGCAACTCTTCACCGTCGAAATCACATTGATTACTATGGCCAACACTTTCTGCCACGACCAGGTCGCCTACATTAAGGCCGTGCCTTATGCCTCCCGCAACACCGGCAGAAATCAACAAGTCAACACTTACAGATTCTAATAAATAATCTGCCGCCTTAACAGCATTTTTTCTGCCCACCCCACCCTGAACCAGCGCAAGAGGCAAGCCATTAAGGTCTCCCTGGAAAAGCAGCGTTCCATCTATATCAGATTTTTTATGTACGTTTATACAGGCAACTAAAGGGCTTATTTCCTGTCGTATCGCGCACAAAACAGCTATCATCTTTTAACCTTGACTTTAAATATAAAATGCATAATACTTGAATGAGTTGCGTATATTGCTCAGTCTATAAGGTATAGGATCACTTTTTATACCTTTAGCTCTTTTTGCCCGAACAACGCAGCCGCCTGCCCGTGCCGGTACGGACGGGGGCAGGTCCTGGCAGCAGAATTTCACCAAAGTTGTAACTCTATCACAAATAGATATTTATGTCAAATTATTTCACAAATAAGTATACATGAAAAATAATGAGAAGCTCATTCAAACAAACTTACTCTCTCACCAAATATTTATTAAAAAACAGAATCTCATCGGTTAAACGATTTCCTCTTGTATTGATGCTCGAAATCACACACAACTGCAACCTTACATGCGAAGGGTGCGGTAGAATACTGGAATTCAAGGATACAATGGACAGGAAAATGAGTGTTGATGAGTGCATGCAGGCGGCTGACGAATGCGGAGCACCTGTAGTCTCAGTTACAGGAGGAGAGCCCTTCCTGCACCCTGATCTTGATAAGATAGTAAACGGGTTGATAGCCAGAAAGCGGCACATTTACCTGTGTACAAACGGAATCACACTGGGCGATTCCTTAAATAAATATCAGCCCAGTCCATATCTGAACATTAACGTACACCTGGATGGAATGGAAGAAACTCATGACAGGATCGTTTGTGCAAAAGGAATATTCAAGAAGGCAACTGATTCTATTAAAAAGGCCAAGCAGTTGGGTTTTACTGTATGCACTAATACAACTATTTTCAAAGATACCGGCCCGGAAGAGATAGAAAAATTGTTCAAATTTCTCACAGATGTGGATATTGACGGTTTGCTTGTCTCACCGGGATTCAGTTTTGAAGACAATTCAAATGACGTATTCATTCAGAAAGAAGAATTTCACAAAAAATTCAGCTTTATCTATGAACTGTCAAAAAAATATAAGATCATGAACACCCCAATGTATCTAAAGTTTCTAATGGGAGAAAGAGACCTGGCATGCACACCATGGGGCAATCCGACAAGAAACTATCTTGGATGGAAAGGTCCCTGCTATCTAATCACAGACGCATATTATGAAACCTTTCAGGAATTGATGGACAGCACAGATTGGGACAAATACGGCACGGACAAAGACCCCCGCTGCCGCAACTGCATGATGCACTGCGGTTTTGAACCCACAGTAGTTTTAGAGACAGGTAAAAGCATCAAAGACATATACGAAATGGCAAGATGGAATTTCAGCTGATTATTTTTGTTGTATATCGAATCGACTATAAGGTTAACAAATATTAACACGAGAGGAGAAATATTATGTCAAATAGAAGAGCATTCCTTAAATCATCATTAGCCGTAACCGCCGGTATGGCTGTTGGCCAGATATCACCTGTGTCGGCTGATTCTGCTTCGTTTCCCGGAGGTATCGTGTATACAGCGCAAAAACCGGGTAAATGGTCAAAGAAGGTTGGCGGACACCTTCCAAATGTCAATGTTGAAGGAAATAAAGTAACCGTCACAACCACCCATGGTATGACTGACGAACACTACATTGTAAGGCATACACTCGTCTCCGGGAATGGCGACGTCCTGGGCGAAAAAACGTTTGCCCCATCTGATGCAGAAGCAAAATCAGTGTTTGGGCTATCTGATACTCAATCAAAGTATGCATGGGACACTACAACGCTGTATGCTACCAGCTTCTGTAACAAACATGATCTTTGGGTAGCTGAGTTCGAAGCGTAAAAGCCAGACACGAATTTTCACGAAAAAAACAAATCTTAACGCAGAGGGCACAAAGAAAAACTAAAATATAGGTTAAAAGACAAAAGAAAAGAAAGAGAATTTAGCCGCTGACAAACACTGATAAAACACGGATTAATAAGAAAATAATTATCATGTAAATCCTGTCAAAAAAAAGCTTTTCCCTTTGCGTTCTTTGCGCCTTAGCGGTGAATCTTGCCTTTTGCCTTTCGCTTTTTACCTTAGTGTCAATTCGTGAAATTAGTGCCTGTTTCTTTCTCTGCCTTCATATATTTCCGGTAACGCTCTTCACCAACACACTCACTCCCCACGGGACACTTTTCAATACAACTATTGGGTAGATCACGTTGTATCACCTCCCCGCAGCTCTCACAGGTAAATTCATTCTCGAAGCCGGCCACCGATGCCGCACCCTTCTTGTGACAGTGCGGGCATGTGACATCTATAATTTCTATCCTTTTTATCTTCTCTGCACCCGGGCAGTCAAAGATAATGGGCTTTCTGAATTGCTCAGTAGTAGGCTGAGTAAACTTCTTTATCTTTACAATGGTCTGTATAGCTAAAATACGTAGAAGCATTCGCTTTTCTTTCCTTAAGAACTCCTGAACAGCCCCCATAGCATCGCTATTACCTTTTCCTACTCTGCCAATCTCTTCAAGCGCCTGCTCTACCTCCCCTGCATCCTCACTATACAATCTGCCCAGGAGCGGTTTAATCTCTTCACCCTCTGAGCCCTCTTTACTCTTCCTGCCTGATTTGTTTTCTTCAGGTACGAATATCTTTTTCATCACGGAACCAACTTAGCAAGCTAAATTAGAAATGTCAACAAAATCAATGTTATTGATATTTTTGCAAAAAAAAGCGCAATTAAATGCCCTTGACAATGTTAAATTTAATAAATATTATTGACTATAAGAAAAATATACAAATCGCTAACTAAAAAGGGAGAACAAATGAATATCATTAAATTCACTGCAATTTGCAGTTTATCAATTTTTATCATTATCAATGCTGTAATCCCGGCATTTACTACTGCTGCTGATGAATCAATGATAGGCTATGGTAGAGGCGGAAGGATGTCAGGCGGTGCTAAATCTGCACGTTCCAATGAACCTATCAGGCCAATACCAATCAACTTTGACTACGACAGGGCAAAGGTGGAGCTGGGAAAGAAATTGTTTTTTGAACCCAGATTGTCCAAATCCGGTTGGATAACCTGTAATTCATGTCATAACCTCTCGACAGGAGGTGCAGACAATCTGCCAACCTCTATCGGGCATAAATGGTTCTTCGGCCCTATAAACTCACCTACCGTCCTGAATGCAAAGTTCAATCTCACACAATTCTGGGACGGCCGCGCAAAGGACTTGAAAGAACAGGCCGGCGGCCCAATAGCCAACCCTTTTGAAATGGGTTCAAACCATGAGTTGGCAGTGAGTGTATTACAATCGATACCGCAGTATGTCAAATGGTTTAATGACGTGTATGCTTCAAAAGAGATGTATACGGATGAAAAGATTCATATTGACCAGGTCACTGATGCTATTGCGGCATTTGAAGAGACGTTGACCACACCAAACTCAAGATTTGATCAATGGCTTATTGGCTATGACAAATCCATTTCTGAATCTGAACTGGAAGGGTATGACCTCTTTAAGAAGAAAGGCTGCATTGCTTGTCATAACGGTGTTGGTGTTGGGGGAAACTCTTATCAGAAGTTTGGAATGGCAAAACCATATGACAAAGATACCAATACTCTCGGCAGATACAACGTAACAAAAGACGATAAGGACAAATTCGTATTTAAGGTTCCACTGTTAAGAAACATTGAGCTCACTGCACCCTATTTTCACGATGCAAGCACATGGGATTTGAGTGAGGCAGTCAACATCATGGCTGAATACCAACTTGGAACAACACTTACTGAAGATGAAACAGAAAAGATTGTCGCATTCCTGCGAACCCTTACCGGAGATCAACCTTCAATCATTTTCCCAACTCTGCCGCCATCAGCTTCAACCACTCCGGAACCAAACCGGAACTGATTCCTGGCGGACATTAGTCAGCAGACAGTCTTTTGCCTTTAACCTTAGTGTCAATTCGTGCCTTTTACTCGCCCTCGGCGCTGTTTGTACGGGGGGAATTCGTGTCTTCCGTGGTTAAGTTTACTCGACCAGATTTCTATATTTACTCAATGCAAGTAGTGGAAAGTAACTTCTGTACATGTGGTATCTGAGGTAAAAGACCTTTGGAAATCCTGTGCCGGTGAATTCTTTCTCATCCCATGTCCCATCTTCTTTTTGAGTCTTTATTAAATATTCAATGCCATTTCTTACAGAGTCAGAGTCTCTTTCTTCCGTACACAAAAGGCCCAATACCGCCCACGATGTTTGAGAGGGCGTACTCTTCCCTGTGGCGCTGAGGGATGTATCCCAATACGATTTACATGTCTCTCCCCAACCGCCATCTTCATTCTGAAAGTCTTTCAGCCACGACGTTGCTTTCCTTATATAATCCTTAGTCATATCTTCTTTTATCGAATGCAAACCAGTCAATACAGACCATGTTCCGTAAACGTAATTAGTACCCCAACGCCCAAACCAGGAACCATTTTTCTCCTGTTCCTTCCTGAGAAAACTAAGCGCCTTCTCTGCGGGAGGAAAGCTTAGGTCATATCCTAACCTGCCCATCAAGTCCAGTACACGCGCCGCAAGATCACTCGTACTGGGATCAAGAAGCGCATTCCAATCTGCAAAAGGAATATTGTTTAGAATTTTCTTATTATTATCTTTATCAAAAGACCCCCACCCTCCATCATTACACTGCATCCCCATAAGCCACTTGAAACCCCTGAGGATTGCCTGCTTTTTACGGTCCTTGTCAGGCAAATCTAAAAGCTGTAAGGACATCATCACTACCGCCGCATCATCATTATCCGGATAGAACTCGTTCGCGTGCTGAAAATACCATCCGCTTGGCTCCTTGACAGGATTTTTCACACTCCAGTCTCCAAAACTTTTTACCTCCTTTTCCAGCATCCATTCCCCTGCCTTAACTAATGCCGGATGGTTATTAGACAAACCGGATTTCAAAAGCGCCATAATCGCCCATGGTGTATCCCATACAGGAGACACACACGGCTGCAGGAACATAGTATCTTCATCGTACACCGCTAACGCTTCTATATCTTCTATCGCTTTTTCCACGGCGGGGTTTCCATCTTCATATCCAAGGCATTTCATAGCCATTAATGAATTAACCATTGAAGGCCATATCCCGCCCAAACCTCCTGACTTTTCAAAACGTTCCAACATCCATTTTTCTGACTTTTCAATGGCTATTTTCCTTAAAGATGAAATAGGCTGATTCTCGTATCTCCTCAGTATCGTATCGAAATTTATAAAGTAATTTTTTATCGTTAACTTATTTTGATCCCTTTCCAGCCGATAACTGACTCTTTCCTTGGGTATCACATATAATTCATCCAATGCCACTCTGATACCAACCTGGAATTTGGATCTGTATGTCATAATTATGCTTAAAGGAACTACAATGCACCTGGACCAATATGACATCTCATAAATGTTAAAATAAAAGAAATTAGGTAGAAGGATTATTTCTACGGGCAGTGCCGGTATACCCCGCCAATCAAATTGCCCGAAAATAGCAAGGTATATCTTCGTAAATGTATTACACTTCATTATCCCGCCCAAATTAAGAATACACTCTCTGGCCTTCTGCATAACCGGCTCTTGTTCGGAATGTCCTGCTAATTTGAGTGCGAAATAACACTTGACCGAAATACTAACATCACTATCTCCATCATGATAAATACTCCAACCGCCATCATTTTCCTGCTTTTTTGTAATATACCTGATCGCCTTTTCCTGTTTTTTTTTGTCAATGCGTTTTAAAAAATGCATTAGCATTAAGTATTCCGCAGTTAAAGCGACATCACCCTCCAGTACCCCTGCCCAGAATCCCTCCTCTTTATCCTGCTCGCCAAGCAGATGAGTCTGGGATCTCTTAATGGCCATATTCAGCCTGCTTTCAGGCGCAATCTCACCGGTAATCCCCTGCAAAAGTCGGTCAAAGTTAAGTTGATCTGAAGTGATTTTGGGCAGTTTGTGCCCATTTTTGCCGTTAATAAGCTTGTGGCTGATTTTATCTACTATATCTATGAAATCGATTAGGAGTTTGGCCATTTCACACTGCTTATAATAATCTATAAATTAAAATATCTGAATTTTGTTCTCTTATATATAAAATTACTGTATCTTTTACAAGTAAATTATGGTGGAAGATATTGGCATACAGTTTGATTTAATTACTCTATAACAAACAGTATAACTTTCTTGAATTTAAGAATTTAGGGATTCCCGCCTAACAAACTGGCGGACAGGGAGGAATTGAAGAATTAACCCCCCCCCTAATACTAAATTGTTTTTAATCTGGCTGCGGTTACGCCGCGCTATGTGATGGCATGGGCAAAATAAAGGTAAAAGACTTCAATTTAGCACATACGCTGGAATGCGGGCAGATATTCAGGATAAACAGGGTCAATAGCTGGTACTTTGTGAATGCACAGGATAAATTTTTTAAAATCAAGCAGATCAGAAACGAGATTGAGTTTCATGGAGTTGACAAAGATTTTGTCGTACATTTCTTCTCTTTAAATGAAAACCTCCCTGAAATTTTTAAGGAAATAAATAAAGACAAATATATAGAGAAATCAATAGGTAAATACAGGGGCTTAAGACTCATAAAGCAGGAACCCTGGGAATGTTTAATATCCTTTATCTGCTCTTCCGCATCAAATATACCAAGGATAAAGTCAAAGCTTAAGGCTCTCTCCGAGCGTTTTGGTAAAAAAATTACACTGGATGAAGTTCGTGATTACACCTTTCCCCTGCCCGGCAAAATGAATGACTATGAGAAAATTTTAGATGCAAAAACCGGTTTTCGTGCAAGATACATCCTTGAAGCAAATAATACCGTAGATATTAAACATCTTAACTCACTAAGAACACAACCATACAACCTTGCGAAGAACGAATTAAAGAAGATAAATGGAGTTGGAGACAAAGTGGCTGATTGCATTTTACTCTTTGCACTGGGCTTCAATCAGGCGTTTCCGGTAGACACATGGATAAAGAAAACAATGCAATTACTATACTTCGATAATAACAGTGTTTCTAACGACAGGATCAGGGAATTTGGGTTAGATCACTTTGGCACCTATGCCGGCTATGCACAACAGTATTTGTTCATGTACTCAAGGAATGACCTGGGCACCTCAGATAGATTGGCAAAATGGAAGACCGGAGCACCGGGAATATGAAATTAACTACTTTGACGCATTCGCTTTTATGTATCCCATTAATCCGCCTGCCTGGATTATGTCCTTCATTTCAGCGGCAAATGGTGTAAATGAAAACTCTTTGTTTGTTGTCAGATTGGTTATCTTGCTTGAATTTATATCTACTTCAACCTCGTCACCATCACTTAACTCTGAACTTGCCTCTTCACTCTCAAAAATTGGTAAACCAATGTTGATAGCATTTCTAAAAAATATTCTTGCAAAACTCTTTGCAATTACGCACGAGACACCAAATGCCTTAATTGAAATCGGTGCATGTTCCCTGGAAGAACCGCAGCCAAAGTTGTCACCAGCTACAATTATGTCGCCCTCCCCTGCTTTATTAACAAATTCCGGATCAATGTCCTCCATGCAATGAGATGCCAACTCTTTTACATCAGTTGTATTCAGATATCTGGCAGGAATAATCCCATCCGTGTTAATATTGTCCCCGTATTTCCAACTTTTACCGTTCACATTAAAGCCTTTCAGTCCGCCCTGCGGATCTCTAATTCACAGTTGCATAGCCATTTGTTTTACTCAATCTGCTTTCCATTCTTTGATATGCCTGATGCAGAAACGCTTCCAGACGAGTCTCCTCATTTGTCTCTTCCTGGCCATCAAATGTCAACTTTAATAATGGAATATCATTATGCTCTCTCTGTAATTTCTCTAAAACGGCATTCACGGCTGTTCCCGGCATACAATGAAATGGGATAATGTTCACAATACCGTCATAATCCGCCTCTATATATTCCACCGCTCTTCCCATGCTGAGAACCGGATCACCTCTATATCTGTCTCTTTTTCACATCTTACGCCGCCGACGAAGAGGGGAGTGGAGAGCTCTGGGGGGGCCGGGTCCTTTATAAAAAAAAAAAGCGTGTGGAGGAGTGGCAGTGGCGGTGCTGTGGGAGAGCG
>CAJXKT010000034.1 GCA_913055705.1 uncultured bacterium | reverse complement strand
GACATAGATATTGAGATGGAGGTAACTTTTGTTAAAGACTCGATCCAGCCTCTTAACCGGGCCATATTTACCTTTAATGATAAATTATACTATTGGTTCTTCAGGCCTTTATCAAATGGTTATGAGGCTGTTGTGCCGGAAAAGGCACGTTTAGGTGTCAGGAATTTCTTTACAAATGTCAGAACGCCTGGTCGTTTTGTCAACTGCGTCCTTCAAGGTAAATTTAAAGGTGCTGGAACGGAATTGTTGCGCTTGGTTATTAATTCCACCCTGGGGGTAGGCGGACTTTCTGATCCGGCAGCGAAATACTTCAAATTAGACATGTATGACGAAGACTTTGGGCAGACTCTTGGCAGATATAATGTTGGAGCAGGGACATTTATTGAAATACCTTTATTTGGCCCTTCTAACGTGCGTGATGGTATTGGGCTTTTGGGTGATCTGGTTCTGGACCCGATAACATTCCTATCCTTTGTCAGCCCATTCTTAAGTACAGGAGTCAGTAGCTATCACACTCTCAATGAGGTCTCTATAGATAAAGGGGATACTTACGAGGGTTTGGTGGAACAAGCCATAGATCCGTACATTGCAGTTCAGGATGCTTACACACAAAATCGAGCCAAGAAGATAAGAGAGTAAACCCGCTTGAACGAATCATTCGGGAAGGTCAGATCTTGGATTCTTCCGCTAAAGAATCTGCAATTATTTGCTGATTCTTCTTTCTGTTTACTAAATAAATGTAAAGGAAAGTTATACACGTGATTAAGGATCCAAGTATTATAACCCTTTTTTCTACTGTTTTAATGGGTGCAAGTGCCTCTTTTTCGTCAATATCAACCAGAAGTACCCAGTTAACAAATTTAAGATCTAACGCCGTATACGCACTTAATACCGGAACCCCTCGATAATCTTTTATTATTTTCTGCCCGACTATTCCGCCGAATGCCTCCATTGTTGCCTCTGTATCTACTTCTTTCTGAAGTATGGTTGGTGCTTCAGAAAACCTGGAATTCGATCTCATATAGCCATCTTCACCTACCAGGTACATTTCTCCTGTTTCTCCCAGACCTGCTCTCTCAGTCATAATAGCATCTAAGTGAGAGAAAGGAATTTCTATTACTAATACACCCAATAACATTTGTCCATCGTATACCGGTGCGGCAAAGTAAGAAGTAAATTCCTGCAGTTCTTCATGCCACGTATAGTCCTCAAACGCAACTCCATCAAAACCGCGCGCGAAAACCTGGCCAATACTGAATTGCTTATATCTTCCGGTTAGTAAATTAGTTCCCGTAAACTCCTCCTTTACCGCAGAAAAGAACACATCACCATCTTTGCCAACAAAAAATATATTCACATAACCGTAATCAATTAAATAGTGTTCCATCAATGGCTGATATAGATCTGCCATTTTAGTATATTGAGGACCGTCGAGACCTGAGGAATGAAAAGCCTTTGATAGTCTGGAAAAACCCTGTCCGGTTACAGGGTTTCTTGCAAGGACGTCTACGTCTCCAAATCTCTCCTGAAAATAACCTTCTACCTGGTGTTTCAACAACTCTCTGACAGTGATTAAGTGATTGAAAGCTTCAGTTTCTATTGCATCTTTTAGAAATCTGTAGCTTATAGTTGGAAGGGACATTAAAAAGATAGAAAAAGCAATTCCAACTGTAATAAAAATCTTTTTGGTGCTCATTTAATTTTCTATTATATTTTGAAATGTAAAGGTGTTAATGAAAATCACTGTTTGTTATCAAATGCGTACGAAATCGTTAAGAATATAACATTGACGGCATGATTTCTCCAATAAAAAATTACGATCTACGTAGGGGCGTATTGCCATGTCACTGGCAAGTCTGTCATTCTACGCGATTATACGCCACTACTTTTTACAATTTTGCTTGCTCAAATTATTGAACATTAATAGAATGTTCGGTATTGAGCTTCCAATAAGAGTTTAGGCAAGATAAAACAACAAACATAAGGAGTTAATTTAAGATGAAGGTTTTGGTAATTGGTGGTGGTGGAAGGGAACATAGTCTTGTATGGAAGATAGCACAGTCTCCGGAAGTAAGTAAGATTTTTTGTGCACCCGGGAATCCGGGCATTTCAGAACTCGCCGAATGTATAGACATTACTGCAGATCAGACAAGCCTGCTTTGTGAATTTGCTGTTAAAGAAGATATAGGCCTTACTGTTGTAGGCCCGGAGGCCCCTCTGGTAGATGGGATTGTGGATGTTTTTAGTAAACATAATTTAAAAGTATTTGGGCCTGACCAAAAAGCGGCAATCCTGGAAGATAGCAAGGTGTTTTCAAAACTCCTTTTGAGGAAGCACGGTATTCCAACTGCAGACTTTAAATGTTTCGATGACCATAGCCAGGCCAGGCATTATGTATTGTCGAGAGGCGCGCCAATAGTGGTAAAGGCAGATGGGTTGAGTAAGGGTAAAGGAGTATTTGTCTGTAAAACTAATGACGAGGCGCTGCAGGCAATAGACTCTATAATGAAGGACAGGGTGTTTGGAAATGCTGGAGATCAGGTTGTAATAGAAGAGTGTCTGATAGGAGAAGAGGTTTCTCTGCTGGCCTTTACGGACGGAAGGACCATCGTGCCCATGGAAAGCTCCCAAGATCACAAGACGGTTTATGACGGCGATGAAGGTCCAAATACAGGGGGGATGGGAGCTTATTCACCTGTACCAATTATGACATCTGAATTATACCGCGAGGTAGAGAAAAACATACTTGTGCCTACAGTTCACGCTATGAATAAAGAAGGAAGGCCTTACAAGGGGGTTATTTACATTGGATTGATGATAACGTTTGCCGGGCCTATGGTATTGGAGTTTAATGTTCGTTTTGGAGACCCGGAGGCTCAGGTAATACTTACTCGAATGAAGAGTGATATTGTTCCAATAATGCTGGCTACAATTTCAGGGGGTCTGGATAATGTCGATTTGGAATGGTTTCCACAGGCATCAGTTTGTGTTGTTATGGCTGCGGGTGGCTATCCGGGCCAATATGACAATGGAAAAGAAATTAAAGGCGTGGATTCATTAAAAAATCAAGAGGGTATATCTGTCTTTCATGCCGGCACTAAATCTGAGAATGGGAAGATTGTAACGAATGGAGGGCGAGTCTTGAACGTTGCTGCCTGTGGCGAGGATATAAAGGAAGCACAGAAGAAGGTGTATGAAGCTGTAAGTAAAATATCATTTGACGGTGCACATTATCGCAGGGACATTGCGGATAAGGCTATAAAATGAATGATAACTTGTCATCTATTAAAGGTGTAGCTGAGAAATTGGGCAGAGGTGCAAAGGCTATTTCTGAAGAGATCAGGGAAAGGGTACCTGTTTATCTTGATCTTTTGGAAACACTTTCCAGTCTGGGCAAAAACATATCACTTGATGTTGACAGGGGAGAGATAAAGATCAAAGAGGGTTTTATCAATGATTATGTGAAAGAAATATCCATTGGGGATAAGAACTTGCAATCAATTAGAGTTAGTTGTATGGATGGAAATGCGTCTTACTTCATAGAACTGAGAAAATTCTTTTTTGAAGGTGTAATAGAGATACCATTTAAGGTTGAAGGTTTTATATTCAATAAGGACAGAAGGGTTATTACTTTTAAACTTGGTGAAAAAAAAATAGAAAAAGTGAACAAATACTATTCAAAGATTTTATTCTGGTTCAGCTTATCAGTGATAAGCATATTTTATAAAAAGAAAGAGGGTATTAAAAAGAGCATTTTTTATGAGGATTCACTTACGATTCATCCTGATGGCACGCATACTATAGATCTTAATAAGATTCCTGAGTTAAGAGAATTGTTTGAAAAAGATATGGCGAACATAAAATACTGGGATTTGATTTCAATAGACAAGTTATCATTTGAGAAAGGCCTGGTAATACTCAGGCTTTCACACAAACTCGCAACAATAATAAGAACATGCATTGGAATTGTTGAAGTTTTACCAAAAGGTCGACTGGTCAGGCCATTATTAAACAGGTTTTAGAAAAACTTTCTTGACAAATTAATTCTAATATATAAAGTAATTTTCGTTTATTTGTAGTAGACAACCAGGCAAGTTAAGAAATTGTAAGAGTAATTTAAAGCAATGTTAAGGCCATAGAACCTGATTGCCACGCTGTATAATTCAGGCTGGCAGGCAACAATCGCTGCAAATTATTCTTTATCTTTCTTCTTCTGAATAGAGGAGTAGAGAATGGAAGCATACGGTAGACATCTTTTACTTGAGATGTGGGATTGTAACAGGGAAATCCTTGAAGATGCTGAAAAGATAACACAGATCATGTGTGATGCAGCTGGTGATGCAGGGGCAACCGTAGTCAAATCAATTCACCACGAGTTTAATCCTCCGGGAATAACCGCTGTAGCTATCTTATCAGAGTCTCATATTTCAGTACATACATGGCCGATTGAGGGCTATGTGGCTGTTGATATATTTACCTGTGGTACAGTAGCTGATCCTCAATTAGCGATTAAGGGTTTACTGGAGGCTTTCGAGCCCAAAGATCACACTTCCATGGAGATAAAGAGGGGATCTCCATATAAAAAAAAGACTATGCTGTCTAAAGTCTATTCTGAAACTTAGGGGACATAAACTGAAGAAAGATCTTCCTTCACGATGGATTTATGACTATTTTAGTCCTTTTGAAGTCCACAAGCACGCCATAAAAAGCACCATATACCACGGGTATTCGGACATCCAGGAGATAGTAGTAGCAGAAACTGAAAACTTCGGCCGATGCCTTATTCTCGATAACGAGTTTCAATCATTTGAGCTGGACGAATTTATCTACCACGAAGCCCTTGTACAGCCAGCCTTAATACTGCACCCCAAACCTGAAAAAGTAGCCATCATTGGAGGTGGTGAGGGCGCTACCTTGAGAGAGGTGCTTCGTCACAAGACAGTCAACAAGGCCATGATGGTGGATATTGACGAAAAGGTGGTGGAGTGTGCCGGGAAATACCTGCCAACCTTCCATAACGGCAGCTTTACTGATAAAAGGACAGTACTTACTTTCGGAGACGGCCGCAAATTCATAGAGGACTCTGATGATGTATTTGACGCAGTCATCATGGATATTACATGTCCCCTGGAAGAAGGCCCTTCATATAAACTCTTTACCAGAGAATTTTACGAAATAGTGAGGCAAAAGCTAACGCCACACGGTTTACTATCAATACAGGCAAGCACCACTTCTCCCGTAGCTCTCAAAACATATACCGTTCTTAACAAAACACTGAGAGAGGTATTTCCTAATGTATTCCCGTATGCCGCTTATATTCCATCCTTTGCTCTACTTTGGGGCTTCTGCCTCGCCACAAATGATCTCGATCCTTATCAGGTAAGTAGGGAGGAAATAGACCAGAGGATCTCTAAAAGGGTTGATGGCGAATTAAGGTTCTATGATGGTATTACCCATCAGGCGCTCTTTAATCTTCCGAAATATATAAGGAAAGCCCTGAAAGAACAGACACACATAAGCAGAGACAACAAACCCCTTATGGAACAATACCCCGGCCTGGATAAGTAAGAATAATTGTAACTCATTTAGCCCATTGAATTTTTATTTTCCCACCTCTCCGTTTACACTATTAACCAGCCATAAACTCCCATTTATGACGTTTTCTCAACAGGAATAACTTCCAATCCAGTAATTTTTGTCAGGCTGCTGAATCTACTCTGACAAATCAGCAGTGAATTTATACTTGAAATAGGTGTAAAATGGTTGTATCTTTCTATAAAACCAGAATTTAACGTATTCACATAGTAGGAGTAATCTTTGTCAAAATCTAAAGTTTATCTGATATTAATTATAATATTTTCTGTGATCGGGTGTATCCTCATAGGAGGATATATCACACTTAAAACATTTACATCAGAAAAGGCAATCAAGACAAGGATTACAGAGAGATTAGAAGCCCTCACTGGAGGTAAGTTAACCGTAGAGCATGCTCATTTTGACATGTTCAAAGGACTTAATTTGAGTAATTTTAAATTTGAGGGAAAAGATCCTGAAAATCTGCGCATAGAGGGGGAAAGTATTTTAATCAGACATGAACCATTGGCCTTATTAAGGGGAGAGATTTTAATAAACAGTATTATGATAGTATCTCCTGAATTATTCCTGGTCAGGGAAAAAGATGCAATATGGAGATTTCTAAACGGTGTTAAGGCCATGTTGGATCATTCAGGAATAAGTTACCCAACAGATCAACTGGGAAGGGGGGTTGTTGTCAAGGCCGCTAATGTACATGTGTATGATGATGTAATATTCAGGGAAGGTGTCTTAAATATTGAAAACGTGGATTTTTTTGGCCAGCAATTAGGGGGTTCGTTGAGGGACATACATATTAAAGGTATCATCAATGATGGGCTTTGGAAGGGATTAGAGCTTGATGTTGATACAAATCTTGCCACACCGGAACTGAAGTTAGTAGCCCAAACCAGAGATAAGACTATGACTGAAGAAATTATGAAAGAATTACCCGTAATAGGAGAAAAGTTCTGGAAGACATATTTACCTACTGGAAAATTTAACTTCGATTGTACTCTTGATTATAACAACAAGGATGATAAGAGAAAGATGGACTATTTATTGGAACTTGATGTAGTTGATGGTGAAACCACATACGTAAAATGGCCGTTTTTAGTAAAGCACGTAAACGGCAAATTAGAATATTCCAGAGATGGTGTGTATTTAAAGAGTATGAAGGGAGATGTTCAAAACGAGGGGCAGCAGATCCATGGTGAAATTGATGCATTCTTTAGTGTTAGCGATTCAAGAAAAAGCATAAATTTGAGTGTTCCGGGCTTTAATGTTACTGAAAAGTTTATGAAAATGATCCCTGATGTAGGAGAAAAGGTTTGGAACGATTATCATCCGAAGGGTAATATCGACTTAACAATAAAATATGAAAGCAATGAAGATAAATCCGTTACTGATTTTCTGGCTAAAGCATCATGTAAAGGGATTGAAGCAGAAAATCCATTCGTTCCTTACGACATATCTAATATTATCGGGCTTGTTGAAGCGGATGGTAAAAATGTTTACTTAAAAAATATGAGTGGATATCTTCTAAATGAATCTAAAGTCAACCATTCTATGATTGACGGAGTGATTAACCTGAAAACCAAAGAAAAGAGATTTATTGTCTCAATTCCGAATCTGGATATGACAGAAAAACTTATCAAGAGTGTTCCGAATAATGGAGAAGGTATATGGGCCAAATATAAACCGGCAGGACAGGTTGATTTTATGCTCAATTACAGAGGGTTTGAAGATAGCAGTAAGGACGAATATGTAATTACTGTAGACGGGAAGGGCGATGAGGTTGAATATGCGGATTTATCGATTGAACTTACAGACATTATTGGGAGAGTTGTAGTCAGCAAAAATGATGTTCAGTTAAAAAATTTACGTGGCTATCTGATTAATGGTGACCAACTTGCACGTATTGTCTGTAATGGTAATTATAAACTCAAAAGTAAAGACATAAAGACATTGTATAATGTTTTTGATTTAGCGGTGACTGATGAATATTTAGATAAGTTCCCAAAACTACTGAGGAAAGACTGGTTTAAGATTGAACCTATGGGTCGGGTAAACGTAACCCTTGACGATGAAGTCAATAATGCGGATGGTAAAGACAGGCATTCGGTCATCGTTGATACCAAGGGATGTAAATTTCTGTTGACCATCATACCTGTAACTGTATCAGATATAGACGGCAGGTTAAACGTTGAAGGAGGACAACTGACAATCAGAAATCTTAATGGAACATACTGTGGCGGCAGGATAAATGGTTCGGTAGAGGCAAACATAACATCGCCAAATGGAGAATATTCTGGAAAATTCAATTATGATAAATTATCTTTAAAGAAATTAATGAAGAGCTTTGTAAAAGAAATGAAAACAACATCCAAGGAAAAACAGCAGAAAGTAAAGAAGACCTCTAGGAAAACGACTAGTAAAAGAGCAACAACCAAAGTAGCACCACAAGAGCTTTCTGTAGAACAAGAATGGACAGGGGTATGTGAAGGGAATATTGAGTTTCAAGGCGAAGGTAATGATATAAAGAATTTTACTGCAGAAGGTAGTGTTGAATTACGAGAAGGTCAGCTTGCTGAAGTACCGGTATTATTGAGCATTTTAAAACTCTTGAATCTGTCCTTACCAAAAAAAGAGTCATTTCATACTGCAAATTTAAAATATTCGGTGAGAGACAAAATCGTAAATATTGAAGAGTTAGAGGTGTTTAGTGATTCTGTTGAATTGGGTTGTGTTGGAACGGTAGGCTTCGATAGCACAGTTGACTTAACTGTAATAGCAGGTTTAAGCCAAGAGACTTTTTCACAGATACCATTTCTTGGTGGATTAATGGATTTTGTGGTTGGTGGTGTTAGAAAGAAACTGACAAAGGTACAAATAACTGGAACACTCTCAAAACCAAAAAGTAAAATGGTTGGGCTTAAACCATTTACTGACCCTATAAAAAGAATTTTTGATGTACTGTCTCCTGCCGGGAAAAACAAAAAAGAAGATGGGGAAAAGAAAAATATTAAGACTAATGGTGGTAAAAAAGCAAAGAACCGGGTACGTTAGCGTTGGATAAAGATATACTGCATAAAAATTATATAACTATGGCTAAGCTTGTCTTTTGGTAGTAATAAATTTTTTCCTGTTGACACAATCAGGATGCAACCAAAAATTTGATATGTTCTAATCTATAGAATTGTGTATAATAGACTCCTGACTAGTAAGAGAAGAAAAACAGTAAACAGTATGAGACAAAGTTATGAAACAGCAAGAAAAGAAACCTTTAAAGACCCAGTTTAACTTTCCAGTCTGGTATATTCTCATTGCAGCTTTTGTCTTTATGAGCCTTTCTTCATACCTTTTTAACCCTGTGGTTGGAAACATATCTTATAGTGAGTTTAAGGAATTGGTTAGAGACGGCAGGATTGAGTCATGCCAGATTACATCCAGTCTTATAAAGGGCACATTGAAGGCGGAAGACTATAGATCGGAAAAAATGAAAACTTTTGTAACGGCAAGAGTTGATGATCCTGAACTCGTTAAAGAACTTGAAGCTCAAGGCGTAAAATATTCCGGAAACTATGAAAACACATGGTTACAACAGTTTCTGTTTGCATGGATAATACCTATTGGTATTTTCTTTCTCATATGGCGTTTTGTCTTTAAGAAAATGGGTCCCACAGGCAGTGTAATGTCATTTGGGAAGAGTAAGGGAAGAATATATGCTCAGGAAGATTTGAAATTTTCCTTTGATGATGTTGCAGGTATAGACGAGGCAAAAGAGGAATTACAGGAAGTAGTCGAATTCCTGAAAACACCTCATAAATTTACAAATCTGGGAGGAAGAATTCCTAAAGGTGTGCTTCTGGTTGGCGCCCCGGGGACAGGTAAGACACTTCTGGCAAAGGCAGTTGCAGGAGAGGCAGGGGTGCCGTTCTTCAGTATAAGTGGTTCTGAATTTGTTGAGATGTTTGTGGGTGTTGGAGCCTCCAGAGTAAGAGACATGTTCGGCCAGGCAGCTCAAAAGGCACCGTGTATAATCTTTATTGACGAACTTGATGCTATAGGTAAGACAAGAGGTTCAAACCCTGTTGGTGGACATGACGAAAGGGAGCAAACTCTGAATCAGCTGCTTGTGGAGATGGATGGCTTTGATACTAATACTGGCGTAATAATCATGAGTGCCACAAACCGTCCGGAAACTCTTGATCCGGCCCTTCTCAGGCCTGGAAGATTTGATAGACAGGTTGTTGTTGACAGGCCGGATTTAAATGGCAGGGAAGCAATATTAGTAATTCATTCAAAAGGTGTAAGACTTGACGAAAATGTAGAACTTAAATCTATCGCGGCGATGACACCAGGATTTGTCGGGGCTGATTTAGCAAACATAATAAACGAGGCTGCGTTACTTGCGGCCAGACGTAACAAAGACAACGTTTGTATGAGCGAGATAGAAGAAGCCATAGAAAGAGTTATGGCCGGACTGGAAAAGAAGAAAAGATTGATAAGCAAGAAGGAAAAAGAAATAGTAGCCTACCATGAATGCGGACATGCACTGGTAGCATCAACCTTAAAGACTACAGACAAGGTAAAGAAAATTTCGATAATACCAAGAGGCGTTGCGGCATTGGGCTATACCCTTCAGCTACCCACTGAAGATAGATATATGATGACCAGAGAGGAATTGACGGACCGTATCTCAGTTTTGCTTGGTGGTAGAATTGCAGAGGAAATAATATTTGACGAGATGTCTACAGGAGCGCAAAACGATCTTGAGAAGGCATCGGACATAGCAAGGAGAATGGTCAAATATTATGGTATGAGCGATAAGCTGGGAATAGTTACCTTCGAGCCGGAAAATAAATCTGCTTTCATGGGTTGGGGTATGGGTTCCAATAAAGATTACAGCGAAGAGACAGCAAGGGATATAGACATAGAGGTTAAGAAGATTATTGATGATACCTACGCGAAAACCAGGGAAATGTTAGAGAAGCAGAAACCAATGCTTATTAAACTGTCAAAGATATTGATGGAGAAAGAGGTGATAGAAGAGGAAGAGTTGAAGAAGATCCTTAGTGATGGAATAGAGGAAAAAACTGATGCAACGAGAGTCAACTAGTATTTGGTCATTACTGAGATGCAGTCTGTATTATGTCGCCATAATAAATATATTTCTGATCACTGGTTCTTATTCCAGTGAGAGTTTTGCAAGCAAAGTCCTTTCCGATACTTTCATTTCTATAGCAAAGAATACTAAAGCGCCTGTTGTTAACATCCGTACAACCAGGGTGTTGAAGCAAAATACACCAAACAGAGGATTTAGAATAAAAAGTCAGGGTTCAGGTGTAATCTATAACAATGGGGGTTACATCATAACAAATAAGCATGTGGTAAAGAATGCTGGTGAAATTGTCATCAGATTATATGATGGGAGTGAATATAAGGCAGAAGTTGTTGGTACAGATGAAAGGTCAGGTACAGCAGTATTAAAGATTGATGCTGAAGATCTAACACCGGCTAGATTTGGTAATTCCGATTCTCTGGAATTAGGAGAAATTGTTTTAGCAATAGGCAGTCCTCTCGGTTTAGGACAGAAGGTTACAAGCGGTATAATCAGTGCGAAAGGAACATCAAACGTACAGGTTACGGGACTTGAAGATTTTGTACTAACAGATGCTACCATTAATCCGGATAGTTACGGTGGACCGCTCGTAAATCTTAACGGAGAAGTAGTAGGTATAAGCACTATACCGCCAAAACAAACAGCTGGTAATTCTGGAGTAAGCCTTGCAATTCCAATTAATGTGGTTAGAAAAGCAACTGAAGACCTGATTAAATATGGAAGGATTACCAGGGGTTGGTTAGGTGTTACTACCCAACCTGTTACTGCAGAATTACAAAAAGCCCTCGGACTTAAGAACGATCTAGGTGCCCTTGTAAGTGGTGTAAATCCAAACTCTTCAGCATCAAATGCCGGTATTAAGAGTGGTGATGTAATAATCAAGTATAATGGTAAAAAAATAAAAGACCTTCTTCATCTTAGAAGTCTCGTTAAAGGAACTGAAATCAACAAAGAAGTGGAAATGGTAGTAGTAAGAGATAGTAAAGAACTGACACTTAATACTACAATACAGGAATCAACAAAGGCTGAAACAGAAAGTAAAAAAGATTTATTTAAAAACCTGGGAATGGTTGTGCGAAATCTTACCGGTAAACTGGCAATCAAACTTGGATACGAAGGTGAAGAAGGTGTGATTATAACTAACATACAGAAGGAAGGTCCTGCATCTAAGGCGGGATTAAAAAAGGGCGATCTTATAATTGAGGTTCAACAAAAGCATGTTACTAGTGTTGATGGGTTTCATCAGGCAATCTTGAAAATTCAACAAGAAGAGGATATATTGATGTTCATTAAGCGACAGAACAAAACATCTAAGTTTATAGTTTTAAAACAAAAAAAAGATGTATAATTCAAGAAGGTCCTTCGCCAGACTTCTTTGATATTAGCATAGAGTGGGCAATGCCCATCCTGCAGTAGCAGAAATGGTACATCATTTACACAATACATTTACAATCATAATTAATGCAACCATTGGAAAATAAATCTCCTGATGAAGTTAAGAGAATAGTAGAAGCCCTTTTGTTTGCCGTTCAAGAGCCTATTTCAGTACGTAAGATAAGTGAAATCGTTGAAGGTACTGAAGCAAAAGAGATTCGGGAAGTAATCCAACAATTGCGTGAAGAATATGACACCCACGACAGGGTATTCCAGATTGAAGAAATTGCAAACGGGTTTCAATTACTCTCACGCCCTGAATACCACGAATGGATATCAAAGATACGTAAAAAGAGTGGTGAAAGTAAACTTTCACAACAGGCCCTGGAGACCCTGTCAATCATTGCATATAAACAACCAATTATCCGTGCTGACATTGAGGCGATTCGCGGTGTTCAATCCGGTCAGATGATCAGGACATTAATAGAAAAGGGTCTTGTAAAGATTACAGGACGTGATGAAGTGTTGGGTCGCCCGCTCCTGTATGGTACAACAACAAAGTTCCTCGACCATTTCGGTTTGAAATCAATTAAAGACCTTCCCAAAGTAGAAGACCTGGAAATGCCATAAAAGAATTTAAACAGTCCTCATGCCGAAGGATCCCAGGCAGCCATGTGTTTGAGTAATTTCCATCTCCTCTTTATGTCTGCCTCTGCCTGTTTCATAAGCTCTTTTGCAGCTTCCGGATTGCTCGACCTTAATGTCTTGTAACGATTCTCACGATAAGCGTATTCCTCAAATGGAGTTGAAGGGTCTTTACTGTTTATGGTCAGAGGGTTTTTGCCCTGCGCTTCGAGTTCCGGATTGTATCGATAGAGCGGCCAGTAGCCACTTGTCACGGCCTTCTTCATAGCCTCTATTCCCTTACTCATATCCATACCATGTGCAATGCAAACTGAATAGGCAATTATCAACGCGGGACCGTCATATGCGTCTGCTTCGATGAATGCCTTGAGTGTCTGAGCCGGATTCGCACCAAAGTTTACCTGGGCAATATAAACATTACCGTAAGTTGACATTATCATGCCGATATTCTTCTTGGGGGTTCTTTTCCCAGCAGCCGCAAACTGGGCAACTGCCCCCAGAGGTGTTGCCTTAGACATCTGGCCGCCGGTATTTGAATATACTTCCGTGTCCATGATCAATAACTTTATGTTCTCTCCTGTTGCCAGTACATGATCGACCCCTCCGTAGCCGATATCATAGCCCCAGCCATCTCCTCCAATAGACCAGACAGATTTTTTAACGAGATAATCGGCAAGGGATAGCAGATTCTTTGCGTCAGGAGAATCGTTCCCGGAGAGCCTTTTCTTCAATTCTTCAACATGGCCTCTTAATTCCTCAATACCCTCCTGTGTCGATTGATCCGCATTCTTGATAGAATCGCTTAATCCTTTTAAATCAGAATTCGAAGGATCTAATACAAGACGGTCAAGTAATTCCATTGCCTGTGTATGAAATTTATTCATTGTCTGTCTCATACCAAGGCCAAACTCGGCAGTATCTTCAAACAAAGAATTTGACCATGCAGGTCCTCTGCCATCGTCCCTTGTGGTATATGGGGTTGTCGGTAAATTTCCACCATAGATAGAGCTGCAGCCTGTAGCGTTTGCAATCATCAAACGATCACCAAATAGTTGTGTCATTAGTTTTATATAGGGTGTTTCACCGCAGCCTAAACATGCGCCACTGTACTCAAAGAGCGGCTTTACGAACTGACTACCCTTGACATTTGTAACCTTGAATCTCGATCTATCAGTTTCCGGAAGATTGAGAAAGAAATCATAATTTTCTGTTTCCTCCTGACGTACAGGTTCCTGAAACTTCATGTTTATGGCCTTAACGCCTTCAATCTTGTTTCCATCTGCGTCCTTTTTCTGTCCCGGGCAGTTAAATACGCATGAACCGCAGCCGGTACAGTCCTCGGGGGCAACTTGCACAGTAAACTTAAGCCCTTTCATATCTTTGCCGGTAGCATCTACTGACTTAAATGCGGAAGGTGCATCCTTAAGCTGTGATGGGTCGTATGCCTTTACCCTTATGGTTGCATGCGGACAGACAAACGAACACTGAGCGCACTGAATGCAGGCATCAGGTTCCCATATCGGTATATTAACGCCGATATTACGCTTCTCATATTGAGTGGTCGCCGTTGGCCATGTACCATCGGCAGGCATTGCTGATACAGGAAGAGAATCCCCGTTGTCGGCCAGCAATTTGGCTGTTACGTTCTTAACAAATTCAGGTGCATGTTCAGGTACCGGCGGACGCATGTGTACCTTGCTGGTAGCCTTATCAGGAACCGGCACTTCGACAATATTCTGCAACGCCTTATCTACTGCTTCATAGTTCAAATTAACTATGTCTTCACCTTTTCTCATATATGTCTTTTTTATCTCAGTCTTTATTGATTTAACAGCATCCTCTTTAGGGATGATTCCGGAAATAATAAAGAATGCCGTCTGCATAATCATGTTTATCCTTGCGCCAAGACCAATTTCTTCTGCGAGTGAGATGGCGTCAATAATATAGAATTTCATCTTCTTTGAGATAAGCTGTTCCTGTACTTCAACAGGCAGCGTATCCCATACCTCATCCTTATTGTGAGACGTAGTAAGAAGGAACGTCGCTCCTTCCTCTGCGTATGAAAGCATGTCTATCTTGTCAGGGAAAGAAGGATTGTGGCATGCAATGAAGTTCGCCTTTTTAATAAGATACGGTTTGTGTATTTTCTCCTTTCCAAAACGAAGGTGTGATACAGTAGTTGCGCCTGATTTCTTAGAGTCATACACGAAATATGCCTGTGAGTAGTTGTCTGTTTCCTGCCCGATAATCTTAATGGTATTTTTATTTGCACCTACAGTGCCGTCAGCTCCCAGACCGTAAAACAGCGAGCGGAATTCACCCTTTTCGCCTATATCAAAAGACTCATCATGTTCAAGGCTGGTATTACAAACATCGTCTTTGATACCTATTGTGAAATGATTTTTTGGTTTATCCTGTGAGAGATTGTCAAAGATAGCCTTTACCATTGCGGGAGTGAAATCCTTTGAACCCAGACCGTAACGTCCACCGATGATTCTTGGATATCCTTGTAATTTAGATATGCCCTTGTCCATCATCTCACCAATGGCTGTCCTGACGTCCAGATACAAAGGTTCTCCAACTGCACCCGGCTCCTTGGTACGGTCAAGTACTGCGATAGATTTTACGCTTGATGGTAAACTCTCAGAGAAGGCGTTTATGTCAAACGGCCTGTAAAGTCTCACAAGAACGATTCCAAGTTTCTCTCCCCTTGCATTAAGCGTATTAACTGTGTTCAGAGCTACTTCAGCGGCAGAACCCATAACTACAATAATACGTTCTGCATCCGGGTCACCCAGGTAATCAAATAGTCTATATTGCCGTCCTACTATGCCGGCAAATTTGTCCATTGCCTTCTGTACGATATCAGGGGCTGCATCATAATATTTGTTGACAGTTTCTCTTCCCTGAAAATATACATCCGGGTTTTGAGATGTGCCGCGAATGCTTGGGCGGTCAGGTGTAAGTCCTCTTTTGCGGTGAGCAATGACAAGGTCATCGTCTATCATGGCACTCATGTCTTCAAAACTGACTTCTTCAATCTTCTGGACCTCGTGGGATGTTCTGAAGCCGTCAAAGAAATGCATAAAGGGAATCCTGGATTCAAGTGTAGCTGCCTGGGAGATGAGGGCAAAATCCATTGCCTCCTGCACATTCTGGGAACACAACATGGCAAAGCCTGTAGAACGCGCAGCCATTACGTCTGAATGGTCTCCAAATATGGACAGGCCTTGAGCCGCAAGGGAACGTGCTGTTATGTGAAACACAGTTGGCGTCAGCTCACCTGCGATCTTGTACATGTTTGGGATTATTAATAGAAGACCCTGAGATGCTGAAATTGTAGTAGCCATAGCACCGGTAGTGAGGGAACCATGCACTGCCCCTGCAACACCCGCCTCTGACTGCATTTGACTGACCTTTGGTACAGACCCCCATATATTTGCCTGTCCTTTTGCAGATTTTGCATCACATATTTCTGCAATAGGCGATGAAGGTGTTATTGGATAAATCGTTATAATTTCATTAGTAGCATGTACTACGTGTGCACATGCAGTACAACCATCAACTGTTACTGTCTTACGACTCATAAGTTTCTCCTTGAACTAGCTTAATTTGAAAGCTGATTGCTATATTATTTGCTGTAAAACATAAAAACTAAATCTTCTGAGTTCTAATGTGCCCACATAGAT
>CAJXKT010000033.1 GCA_913055705.1 uncultured bacterium | reverse complement strand
GGTTAATATACACTAGCTTGCTCCAATCCTTTTCACCTTGACAAGAAAATAACTAGCTGATAGATTGACATTGAAACCCATAATAAATAATTACAGCAATCTACATAAAATGAAAATCACTAAATACATGCCACTTATGCGAATATTCAAACCGATCGTATCCCTCCTTATATCGATAATCTTCTTCTCTCATACAGTTATTGCTCTGGAAACTATGGATACCGATGAGATCACACCGGGTATGAAAGGCTATGGAAGAACAGTTTTTTCAGGTAATCAAATAGAGTCATTTGATGTAGAAATCCTGGGAGTTTTGAAGAACTGGGAAGCAAGAAATGATATGATACTCGTGAAGATGACGGGAGGGCCTTTAGAAAAGACCGGTATTATTGCAGGCATGAGCGGTAGTCCGGTTTATGTGAACAACAAACTTATTGGAGCCGTGTCTCATGGATGGAGCTTTGCCAAGGACGCAATTGCCGGAGTGACTCCCATAAGAGCAATGATGGATGTCCTCAAAATTGATTCCAATCAAAGAGAGAATACTTATGCAGGAAATAATAGTACGTGGAGCACATCATTAAAGGCGCAGGATTCGGATGTTGTCGCCAGATTAAAATCACATGGATTAATACATGAAAGCGTATTATCTAAGAACACCAATTCACAACAGCCGTTTACACTCAGTCTTGTACCAATTCAAACACCATTAATTGTCTCTGGATTTGATTATAGAAGTCTGAACAGCGTTAGCCCTCTGTTTAACAAACTCGGCAAGTTTTCTTTGCAGAGTACCAGTGGCAGTAGCAGTTTATCCGATGATTTGCACGACTTTCAGCCCGGTTCATCAGTTGCAGTTGAAATAATCAGGGGCGATTTGAGCGCTTCTGCAATCGGAACTGTAACCTATAGAGACGATAACAATATTCTCGCCTTTGGTCATCCAATAATACAAATCGGAGCGACTGATCTGCCAATGGCAACGGCACAGGTTCATACTATACTTGCAAGCCTCTCAGGCTCAGTTAAGATGGCATCACCCGGCAAAATCATAGGAAGGATCACTCAGGACAGGAGATCTGCTATTGCCGGAAGAATTGGAGAATACACAAAAATGATACCCTGCCAGACAGAAATACGCGGGTCTCTAAATGTTGAATACAACTTTGAAATTGTTCACGATAAGATATTGACACCGATTCTCTTGCAAATGGCGGTTGAGAGCGCATTACTTGCTACAGAAAAAACTATAGGAGAAAAGTCTGTAAACTTGAAACTTGATGTTGGTATCGCCGGTAGAAAGGAATCGATCAGGATTGAAAACGGGTATTTTGATTCAGGGCCTTCATGGTTTCCCATTTACAACATTGTTCAGCCAATTACAACTTTACTGAACAACGAATTCCAAACGACTGAAATAGAATCTATTAAGCTGGTTGCTGACATTTCAGAAACTAAGAATATTGCTTCTATTCAAAATATTAGAGTTAGTAAACGATGGGTTGCTCCCGGAGAAGAAGTGCACTTGAGTGTCAGATTAAGACCAGATACAGAGGATTATATATCCATACCAGTAAGAATAAAAATTCCGGATGATGTTGTTCGTGGAACTAGTGTAAGGGTAACTGTGTGTGATGCCGTTATCAGCAGAATGATGGAAATGATAAGTGCTCCGGGGCATTTTTCGCCATCCAGCTTCGAACAATTAATAAATAACCTGGAGGACACAGAAAGTAATAATAACATAATCGTAAAAATCAGATTAAACAAAAGAGGCCTGACGTATATGGGTGAAGATTTCCCGTCACTTCCAAATTCTTTCTTAACTATAATGTCCCTGTCAAACCAAAGTGGTGTCGCGCCCCTGCAAAGTGAGACGGTTAAACGGGTCCCGACAGAATGGCTTATTAACGGCAAAAAGACTATCATTTTATTTGTAGATAATAAGAGCTGATTTACAAAGAGAAATTCTAATGAAAATATTGAGACTATGCTCGTTCGTCGTCATCTTGTTGGTACTACCCTTCTTCGCAGTAAATTCTGATCACACATATGCGGTTACGACCAAAATGTGGACAAGCACTGACCAGACAGAGATTGCAAAGGGAAAACTGCAGAACATATCTGTGCATAGAAATGGAAAATTTACACTATCACCTGAGAAGCGAAGAATTAATGAAATATCGGCTGCATACGTCTGGTGCCTTGTTGCAGATGGTACTGATTCACTATTTGCCGGCACCGGTAATCCCGGCTCTATATTTAAGGTCCGCCACGATGGTACTGTAATAGAATACTATAAAACCCCTGAACTGCACGTCCAGACCCTTGCCATAGATACTGCGGGAAATATTTTTGCCGGTACATTACCTCATGGCAGAATTTACAAGATTACTTCAGAGGGCAAGGGAGAGGTTTTCTGTGAACTTCCTGATCCTTATATATGGGATATGATTGCAGATAAAAATGGTAATTTATATGCAGCTACAGGCGACAACGGCGTTATCTATAAAATCTCGGATAGAGGCATCCCATCTGTTTTCTTTGATTCCCCGTTCTCAAATATACTCGATCTCGTCATTGATAATGATGCTAATATTTACGCAGCATGTGAACCGGAGGGTCTCATATACAAGATAACGCCGGACGGCAGAGCCTCAGTTCTTTACGATGCAGAAGAAGATGAAATACATTGTCTGGCCATAGACAAAAATGGTGTTTTATATGCCGGAACGTCATCCGGTACACCTCCGGCACTGCATGCTCCAACACCTCCTGTTCTACCTGAAGTCCTGTTACCGCTACTTATGGAAGAATTTCCCGGCGAGCCAAGTGATGTCTGGCTGGATTATATTTTGTCCGATAATGATTTAGAAGTTTCTGATCAGGCTTCAATGAAGGATGCTTATGCTGAAAACGGAAACGGAATTGAAGAAAGGCCTGTGATGCCTGAAATGAACTCAGTATACCGAATTGATAAGGATGGAAGAGTAAAAGAAATATTTGTGGTAAAGGATTCTTTTATTCTTTGTCTGGCAGTTGATGATAACAATGATGTTCTTGTTGGTACAGGAAACAGGGCAAAACTCTTTAAGATTACTAGTAATGAAGAGCCCAGTTTGCTTCATGATTTCAGCGAATCACAGATTCTGGATATCCTTTCATATAAGGACGGAGTCAAATACATGGCAACCGGAAACAATGCAAATATTTACCAACTATCTGGAGCATACTCTAATGAAGGCATCTATGAATCTGCGGTTCATGACACCTCTTATATTTCTTCATGGGGATGTATATCATGGAAAGAAAAGATACCATCACAAACAAATATCTTATTGTCTACAAGATCCGGAAATAATAAAAAGCCTGATAACACATGGAGTAACTGGACCAGTGAATACCAGCAGAATGGAGGAAAGATACAAAGCCCTCCGGCCCGTTTTATACAATACCGAACTACCCTTACGACTGACAACTCTAAGACTACGCCTGCCCTTGGCAATGTCAGCATTGCATATCTGCCGCAAAATCAGTCACCCATAATCAGAAATGTAGAGGTTACTACTCCAAGACATCTTCCCGGTGATGCATCAGGCAATTACAATGACTCTGATATAAAGAAGAAGGCTCCTTCCTCCCCGGACAATGTATATCTGGGGGATATCCAGAGAAATGTTTATGAACACGTAGCACACGAACCAAAGAAACTGATATCATGGGAAGCAGATGATCCTAATAATGATAGAATGGAATTTGATCTTGAATATAAGAGTGTGGATGAAAACAAATGGAAGGAACTGAAAAGAAATGTCAAAGAAGAAAATGAATTCTATTGGAATACAAACAGGATACCTGACGGATACTACCAGGCCAAAGTCATAGCGTCTGACGACCTGGATAATCCATTAGAACTTGCGCTAAGGGAGGAAGTAGAAAGTGATACCTTTCTCATAGATAATACCAGACCGGTTATATCAAATCTTAAAACGGATATTGAGGGCGACTCGACAGACAGCCACGGCAGCTCCGGCTATAGCATAATTGTATCGGGTATAGCAAAGGATGAAATGTGTAATATTACCGACATTCAATACTCCATAAATTCAGGAGAATGGCAGACAGCATTTCCTGAAGACAAGATCTTTGATTCAACGGAAGAAACTTTTCTGCTTAAGATTCCCTACATTTCGCCTGATGAACATACCATCGTAGTCAATGCAATAGATCATGAGGGTAATATAGGCAGCAGCAGAATAGTATTCAATCCGTAGTTGATTATTGAAAGTTTTTTGGGTCAGATTATGGTTGAAATAAAAAAGATTATTGATGGTTTTAAACATGCATTTGCAACTGGTGGAGAGAAGCTTGAGGAGGATGACACTGTATTAATCAGAAAGCTGGCAGATTTCGTGGTCAGGAGAGATATAGCCGTACCTGCTGTTATGTTTCTTGAATCCGTTCGTCCCTTAAATTTTGTTGGCAGTCAGTCCATGGTCTTTTTTAAGCCAATCCTTTCACGTTTTTTCTCCAGATACGAATACGACAGAATAGCCAACATTTTAGAAAAAAGAGAAGTAGTAGATCTGCTTATAAATGAAATTGAGAAAAAGGCAAATACCAAAAGCTAAAGAACCAAAATGACTAACGATCTTAATGTAATGGTTGCCACAGATTGCGGCAGTACGACAACAAAGGCAATACTCATAGAGAAAAAAGGTAACGAATACCGCCAGACATTCAGGGGTGAAGCGCCGACAACCGTGGAGGCGCCTTTCGAGGATGTGACAAGAGGTGTGCTCAACGCCTTTGCCGAGCTTGAAGAGTTATCAGGCCGAAAGATACTGGATGGCGAGAAGATTATTACACCTGCAGAAGGCGATACAGGTGTTGACATATACATATCAACCAGCAGTGCTGGCGGCGGGCTTCAAATGATGGTTGCCGGTGCAGTAAAGACTATGTCTGCACAAAGCGCACAAAAGGCTGCACTCGGCGCAGGCGCAATTGTTATGGACGTAATTGCCTCAAATGACAAACGCCTGCCTCATGAGAAGATCGAGAGAATAAGGGATCTGCGTCCGGATATGATACTGTTGTCTGGTGGTACGGACGGCGGGACTGTTTCACACGTTGTGGAGTTAGCAGAGTTTATAGGAGCTGCCAACCCCAGACCACGGCTGGGCATGACTTTCCAACTACCTGTTATATACGCCGGTAATAAGGAAGCACGGGACAGGGTTAGTGCTGTCTTGAAGGATAAGACTGCATTAAAAATAACAGACAATCTGCGGCCTTTACTGGAGAGAGAAAACCTGGGCCCGGCAAGGCTAGAGATCCAGAACCTGTTTTTAGAGCATGTAATGGCACACGCTCCCGGATACAAAAATCTAATGGCATGGACCGATGTTCCCATAATGCCTACACCGGGTGCTGTTGGTGAAATGATGCAGGTGGCGGCAAAAAAAGATGACATTAATGTGGTCGGTGTGGACATTGGTGGAGCAACAACGGATGTGTTCTCGGTTTTTGATGGAGTCTTCAATCGCACTGTAAGCGCCAACCTGGGAATGAGCTATAGCATATCAAACGTTATTGCAGAGACCGGTATTGGAAATATTATGAAGTGGCTTCCCTTTGATATTGATGAAGCGGATATCCGCAACAGAATAAAGAACAAGATGATTCGCCCTACGACTATACCTCAATTACTGGAAGACCTGAAGCTGGAACACGCTATAGCAAGAGAGGCGTTAAGGCTTGCGTTTGAACAGCATAAGGCTCTTGCAGTTGGCCTGAAAGGTGTTCAGAAACAGAGGGAAATATCTGAAACATTTGAGCGTGTTGCAACAGAAGAGACTCTTATCGAAATGAACAAACTCGATCTAATTATCGGTAGTGGTGGTGTTTTGTCTCACGCCCCCAGAAGGTCTCAGGCAATGATGATGATGATTGATGCATTTCAACCTCAAGGCATAACCATGATCGCAGTAGACAGTATTTTTATGATGCCGCACCTTGGAGTGCTTTCCACGATTAACGAAAAGGCGGCAACAGAGGTATTTGAGAAGGATTGCCTGATCTATCTCGGCCCTTGTATCTCTTTAACAAATACCGGAAAACATGGAAGCAAATGCCTTGACTATACAATCACATATTCAAATGGAAATAAAATTGAAGATTCACTCTTACTTGGAGAACTTAAGGTTTTTGACCTGAAAGATGGGGAAAAGGCAGAAGTTGAGATAACACCAGCCAGGCAATTTGATGTAGGTGAGGGTAAGGGCAAGCAATTAGTCAAGGAGGTTACTGGCGGAGTAGTTGGCCTGGTTATTGACGCACGGGGCAGACCACTTGACCTTAAAGGAGGCAAAGGCAGGGAACCCCTTGCAGAAATGCTTACAAAGTGGAATACGGCCTTTGATGCGTATCCGGAGTGAGATGAAGTTTACCACGGAACAACACGGACAAACACAGATAACTAATAACTAATAACAACTAACTTATAACTACACATATTATGACACATGCATATACACCCGGCTTAAGGCTGTCGGAGAAAATACAGATAAGAAAAAGCAGAAACCTCCCGCTTCCCGGTGATGTGATTGTAAAAAAAGATGATATCGTCAAATCGGGTGATATTGTGGCAAGGACAAATCTGCCGGGCAAGGTTCATTCTGTTAATGTAGTTAACCGTCTTGCTATCTTGCCAGCCGATTTACGCAAGAACATGTTGAAAAAGGAGGGTGAGAGTGTTAAGAAAGACGAACCGATTGCAGAGACCAGTCCATTTATTAAGATGTTCAAGTCTATATGCCTGTCACCAATAACCGGCAATATTGAAAGTATATCAGACATTACCGGCCAGGTATTATTAAGAGAGCCTCCAAAACCTGTCCAGATCAGTGCGTATATAGATGGCAAGGTAGTGCGAACTGTAGAGAAAGAGGGTGTTGTAATAGAGACGTATGCAACCTTTATTCAAGGTATATTCGGCATAGGAGGTGAGACAACAGGCGAATTGCAGATTGTTGTAGATTCGACGGATGTTATTGTAAAACCTGAAGATTTAAATGAAACTCACAAAGGTAAAATAATAGTCTGTGGTTCGATCATCTATTATGGTGCGATAAAGAAGGCACTGGAAGTTGGCGTAAAAGGAATTGTTGTCGGTGGAATTCGTGATAAGGATATTAACGAATTATTGGGCTATGATTTAGGGGTTGCAATTACAGGATCAGAAGATATTAATATAACACTGATTATTACTGAAGGCTTTGGCCAGATCAGAATGGCACAGAAAACATTTGATATATTAAAGCATAGAGAAGGCTCCATGGCATCTATAAATGGTGCAACCCAGATAAGGGCCGGAGTTGTCAGACCGGAAATTATAATCCCCTATAAAAAAGATGAAACAGAAAAGGCTTCTGAGACTATTGGTGAAGGTGAGTCTCCAACAAATGAAGAATCCGGAGGTATTGCTGTAGGTGATCCAATCCGTATAATCAGGAATCCGCACTTTGGGAAGATCGGCAAGGTCAAAGCCTTACCGAGTGAGCTGAGAACTATAGAAACAGAAGCAAAGGCCCGGGTATTGGAAGTTGAATTCTCTGATGGACAGACTACCGTTATCCCAAGGGCAAATGTTGAAGCGATAGAGACGTAAAACAAATTACCGCAAATCCCCGGACAAAAGACGCCGAGGACATGGCGCAGAGAACGCTAAGATAATCACAGATTAAAGAATTAAGGAATTGGGAAAGTGTATGTATAAAATTTTTCTTACGTTCATTTTATCTATCTTATTACTACCTTATTCTTCTACATTTGCAGTGGAAGTTGACATGCTCATTCCGCCTTCTGACTTCCAGGCCTTTGACACACCTAATGATGACGGCAAGAGCGTAACACTCAGATGGCCTTCTTCTCCCTCCGAATCTACAGAGGCTGAATACGTCGTATATGCATCTTTGCGTAAAAACGGCCCCTTTACTACAGAGGTATTACGCATAAACTCCAAGACAATGTATGAGGAGGGTTCTGATTCTAATTTCCATTATGTAGAAATCAAGCCCGGGAAATTCTTCAACAAGGACTCTGATGTTACAGGCGGCAGGTCGAGTTACTTTTTCAGACTCGTTATGATGTCAAATTCTGAAAATGTCACTGTGAATGAAATTGCTTCAGCTACCCCAAAGGGAAATTGGTTTAATTGGAAAAAGTTAAATAATTTTATAATTCTGATAGCCTTTTCAACCCTTGTTTTGTGGTTTATTGAACATGCAAAGAAGAATCCTAATCTCTATCTGAGAAAAATAAGCGGGCTGGATGCCATAGATGATGCACTGGGAAGAGCAACTGAAATGGGCAAGCCTGTATTATATGTGCATGGCCTGAATGGCATGGGTAGCATTTCTACAATTGCAGCCGTAAATATACTTGGAAGGATTGCCATAAGAGTTGCCGAATATGACACAACACTCAAGGTTTCAAACATCGATCCAATCGTTTTATCAGTAAGCCAGGAGGTTGTTAAGGAATCGTATCTGGAAGCCGGAAGACCTGACGCTTATGTGGAAGATAATGTATTTATGGCGGCTTCTGAACAATTTCCTTATGTTGCCGCAGTAAGCGGGATAATGATACGTGAGAAGACTGCTGCAAATTTCTTTATGGGATATTTCTATGCAGAATCTCTTATCCTTGCGGAAACCGGTGCCTCAACCGGTGCCATACAAATTGCAGCAACAGATTCTTATACACAACTCCCCTTCTTTATAACTACATGTGATTATACACTGATCGGCGAAGAACTATATGCCGCCAGTGCATATTTATCCAGGGAGCCATTACTTCTGGGTAGTTTACGTGCACAGGATATTGCCAAGGGGATTATAATAACCGCACTCGTAGTAGGTGCGGCACTTGCGACTATTGGCATTGGTTTTATAAGCTTTATTTTTAAGGCAAGTTGATATACTAAAACCGATTTGGTTTTTAGTTTTCTCAAAAACCAAATCTTGGTTGCAGTTATACTCGGGCAAAATAGTTTTCAATTCTTTTCGAAAAACTATTTTGATATGTGTATATCTTAAAATGTAACTGGAGACTGGATGAACTTTTTTAAGAGGACTATACCACTCATAATCGCATTTATAATGGGCATTATGATGGCATTTCAATACTACGTGCCTCATGAAGCGTCTCAATCTCTATTGAAGGTTGTTACTCGATGGGGAATTACGATTGCGGGTTTTGCAGTATTCATTGGTGCGTACAGCTTATTTCACCTTCACTGGAATAAGATTAAGCGAAAAGTCCCCGGATGGGGTTATAGCACGTTTGTCTTTTTCGGGGCAGGAATAACGATTATATTCGGCTTATACAACGGTGGCGAATTCTTCCTGCACGACAAACAGGAAGGGACTATGTTTGACTGGATGTACTTCAATGTACAGGTTCCCGCCGGAGCTACAATGTTTTCCATACTTGCTTTCTTTATGGCATCTGCTGCATACAGGACTTTTAGAGCAAGGACAAGTGAAGCAACTATATTGCTGATAGCTGCCGTTATCGTAATGCTTGGACGTGTACCTGTCGGCGCCTTGATCTGGGAATTTCTCCCCCCTATTGCTGACTGGATTATGTCTGTACCAAATATGGCGGCCAAAAGAGGTATCCTGATTGGTGTATCAATCGGGGCAATTGCGACTTCACTAAGGATAATCTTTGGAATTGAAAGAGCATATCTTGGAGGTGGAGATTAATGGAAAGATTGCTCAAAATAGACAGGCGAATTATCTTTGTGTTTGTTGCTGCCGCAGTAACCATTCCCCTGCTTATTAAATTTGATTTACCTGTAATAGCAACCAAAGAGGTCAGGGGGATATACGACAAGATTGATTCTCTCTCGGAGGGATCACACGTACTTATAGCATTTGATTACGACCCTGCATCAAAAGAGGAACTCCAACCGATGGCAATAGCGCTTTTACATCACTGTTTCAAAAATAATATTAAGGTAATTGGAATGACGCTTAATCCCGGAGGTACCGGTCTGGCAGATAGTGCGATAACCGAAGTGGGGAATGAATATGGCAGAAAATATAAGGAGGATTACGTCTTCCTTGGATATAAGACCGGTGTAGAGTTAGTTATGATAAACATGGGGGAAAATATCTATTCAGCCTTTCCAAAAGACTTCAAAGGTAATGCAACTACGGATATGCCGGCACTCAAGGATGTTCAATCATTACAGGATTTTGATTTTGTAGTAGACCTGGCATCCGGTTCGAGCATTGAGGCATGGATAGCATTTGGGAAGGAAAAATATAACTTTGATCTTGGCGCCGGGTGTACTGCAGTAATTGGTCCTGACATGTACCCTTTTTTACAATCTAAACAGATAGAAGGATTGATGAGTGGATTAAAAGGTGCTGCTGAATATGAAACTCTCATAAACCGAAAATCATCTGCTGTTGCGGGCATGTCTCCGCAGAGTGTAGTACATGTGCTTGTTGTATTTTTCGTTATATTTGGAAATACGTTATACTTTATGACCAGACGAAAGAAATAGAAGATGGATAAAAAAACAGATGTTTCAATCCTGACATGGATACTGGTTGCTTTTTGCGTCATAAACATATTCTTCCTGGTAACTGGAAAGTTGGGTTTCGATGCAAAGGGATTGGGCATAATTACGGCTGTTGCACTTACACTTGCCATGTACAGTTTTCTCTATAAAGACAACCCCGTATTTAAAATCGCCGAAAACCTGTTCGTGGGAGTGGCCATGGGGTATTGGATCATTATCACATGGTTTAATATTCTCAAGCCTGATGTCTTTGAACAGTTAATAGTTCCCTTTTTCAAGGATACCGGCAATGCCCCTCAGTATATTGTCATTATTCCTACTTTACTCGGCATCTTTATGCTCTTAAGATTTTCTGATAAACTATCATGGCTCAGCAGATGGTCATTCGCATTTGTTGTCGGTCTGGGTGCAGGCATTACAATACCTAATTTCATACATGCCTTCATCCTGAAGCAGCTCACGTTTGATTCACTGATAGCGGGAAGTCTTCCTGATAGTATAAACAATTTCCTGATACTATTAGGAGTAGTATCAGTGTTAATTTATTTCTTCTTTTCTCTTGAACATAAAGGTGTCATAGGAGGAGTTTCAAGGATAGGTGTGTGGTTCCTGATGATAGCCTTTGGTGCTTCTTTTGGGTTCACTGTGATGGCCAGGATGTCACTCTTGATAGGACGAATACAGTTCCTGATAAGAGACTGGCTTGGGATAATACAGTAAGGAACAGATGGATATTATTTCTTCAGTTTTGAAAGAATACCTAATCTGAGTAATGGTAACATTATCTCATGATGGCCTGTGATAGAATATCCATGTGTGGTTGGACGTTTTACTACATTTGTTTGAGGACGGTAATGTTGAATCATATCCATATTTGCCGTTGTGAAATTTTTAACCTTTCTGCCTAGATTACGCGCAACGGTAATTGCCTTTAAAAAGACCTCCGGCATTATAACGGCAGAACCCACATTGAGCCATACCCCACCCTCAAGTTCAGAAACTACCGAGCACAGTATCTTAAAATCAACATGGCTTGATTCTCCCATATCACTCCCTGATACACCGGGATGCATGTGGATTATGTCTGTACCTATCGCGACATGAACTGTCACGGGTATATTCAGCCGGGCACCAACGGCCAGGATGCTGTACTGCCTGTATTTATTCTTATCCTTTATTATTTTATCTCCAAGCGACCTGCCCAGTCCACGCTCAGGCGTTGATGCAGCAGCTTGAATACCCTCAGCAGTTTCCTTCGCCATGCCAAAACTTCCATCCTTGAGACAGTGAGATACATCTTCAGAGGTCTCCCCTATCAGTGATAATTCATAATCATGTATTGCACCGGAACCGTTCATTGCGACTGCAGTTACAATACCGCGTTTCATCAAATCTATGACAATGGGTGAAAGGCCGCATTTTAATACGTGAGCTCCTAATGCCAAAACTACCTGTCGCTTCTTATTGTGTGCCTTGACTATACTATCGATTAGATTTCTCAGATCATTGGCCGCCAGTATCTTTGGCAGAGAATCAATAAACTTATTAAAATCTCTGTACTGAATAGCTTTGCCGAACTGATCTATTTTGACAAGATTCTTTCTCTTTTTTATTGAGTATGTTTTAATCTTTTCCAGGTTTATTGGTTTATGTTCCTTCTTTTGTTTTTTCAAAACTAAAGAACCTCCTGATTACTTAATTATTTACATTTAAGCTTAAAACTCTGTCTATTGCCTCTTCATACAGCTCAATTCCCTTTGTTATCTGTATTTCAATCTTCAGTGATATAATTTTGAAACCTTTCATATCCAACTTTCTTATGTTTACAATATCTTTTTGTGTAACCACAATTGCATCAGCGTTAAGTGATTTTGCTTCAGAAATAATATCAGTTATTTCTTTCCTGTTGTAGTTATGATGATCATGAAACTTTCTGTGCTTTATCAAATCGGCCCCTAGTTCTTTTAAAGTATATGTGAAAGACTCAGGGTTCCCGATTGCTGAGAGACCGTAAATCCTTTTCCCCTTTAACCACTCAGGTCTCTGGACTGAACCATCCCTTAGGTTTTCAATATGCACCGGACTGTGGATCGATTCACAAACAGGAGCATCATTATTTACATAGTTTAATTTTGTGTATATTGATTTTATAGTCTGCTCTTTGGATTGATTACAGTGCGATATTATAAACAGGTCTGCACGTCTAAGGTTTTTGAGCGGTTCCCTGAGACTTCCTCTGGGTATAAGCTTCTCTCCTCCAAACGGGTTAAGCGAGTCTATAACTACAATGTCCAGATCACGCTTTAATTTGAGGTGTTGGAACCCGTCATCAAGCAACAGGCAATCCACACCAGACTCTCTAATTGCTTTTTCTCCGTTTGACACCCTGTCTTTACCGGCTAAAACAGTCACATCCTGAAGATTTTCCCTTAAAATAAGACATTCATCATTAACATTGTCGTTGTTTTCTTGTAAAGAATTGTTGCCTCCATAGCCTCTGCTTAAGATTGCAACCTTCTTGTTCTTTTCAAGAAGACACCTTGCCATGGATTCTACAAGAGGCGTCTTACCTGTACCCCCTGTGGTTATGTTCCCGATACTGATTACCTTTACGGGTAGCCTTGTACTTTTGACTACACCGTTTTTATAAAGAAAATCTCTTGTATTCAGTACTGCTGAATATGGATACGTAAATGCAGAAAGGGTCGATTTGATTAAGGCTGCAATAAAACCTCTTTGCTGCCCGTAAAGGATTGATAAATAATATTCCTTTAACATAAAAGGTTTAAGAGGAGATTATTAAGGAATTATTTTTCCAGGGGAACTGACCAGTAAGCATTGTCCAGAAATTGTTTCCAGGATTGATATTTGTTTGAGCCCAGCTTTAACTGTATAATGGGACAATGCCTGGGTTGAACCGGCTTGCGAATCAGCTTCATCCCGGCTTCTATAGGTCTACGGCCACCCTTGTGTTTATTGCAATCAGTACAGGCACAGACAATATTTTTCCATGTAATTTTCCCACCTTGAGTCCTTGGCACAACGTGATCCAGGCTTAATTCGGATGTAGGAAATCTTTTGCCGCAGTACTGACATATATTCTTATCTCTGGCAAATATATTTTTTCTGTTAAACTTAACTCTTGCTTTAGCCAGCTTATCATATACAACTAACCTGATAATTTTCGGCACTCTGATTTCTAATGAAAATGTCCTGATACTTTCATATTGGGTCTCATCCGGCAATTCGCACTCTGCCTTGAATGCAGAAACATCTACCCAGCTTGAAAAATTGTAGGAATTATACTGGCCATTATCTATTGCAACAACTTCGGCACTCTCTTTGAACAGCATCGCAAATGCTCTCTTTGCATTTACTATATGAACTGCCGCATAGAACTTGTTCAAAACCAAAACACTGGATTCCAACGCCCTGACATTCTGCATAAAGGCTCCCACATGCTTTAAAATAACAAACGCATTCAGTTATTATGTAATATTCTCTGCGATAAGATCTCCCACCTCAGTAGTAGAATATCCCATCTTCCCTGCATTTACTCCCTTAAGTATGGTGCCTACAACCTTAATTACTGCATCTTCAATAGATTTGGAAGCTTCTTCTTCACCCAGCTGATCAAGTAACATTGCACCTGCAAGTATAGCAGCAACCGGATTAATAATATTCTTGCCTGTGTATTTTGGGGCGGATCCTCCAATTGGCTCAAACATGGAAACTCCCTCAGGATTAAGATTGCCACCTGCAGCAATACCCATCCCACCCTGGATCATAGCACCAAGATCCGTAATAATATCGCCAAACATATTACATGTCACAATGATATCAAACCACTCAGGATTTTTCACCATCCACATACATGCAGCATCAACGTGGGCATATTCACGTGTTATATCACTATACTCCTCACCTACCTCATTAAACACCCGCCACCACAGGTCGTGTGCATAAGTCAGGACATTAGTCTTTGCACAAAGTAGCAGCTTTTTTCTTTTGCCCTTTTTCCTTGTGTATTCAAACGCATAACGGATACATCGCTCAACCCCCTGCCTCGTATTAATCATCTCCTGTGTCGCAACTTCCTCAGGAGTACCTTTCTTTAAGAATCCCCCTATCCCTGCGTATAGCCCTTCATTATTTTCACGCACAACTACAAAATCAATATCATCAGGCCCTTTATCCTTGAGAGGACAATCAACCCCCGGATACAATTTTACGGGGCGCAAATTTATGTATTGCTGTAAATCAAACCTCAATCTCAGAAGAAGCCCCTTTTCAAGGATACCGGGCTGAACTTCAGGGTGTCCAATCGCACCAAGGAATATCGCATTACATTGTTTAAGCTCCTCGATTACAGAATCAGATATTACTTCACCGGTCTTTAAATACCTGTCACCACCAAGATCATATTCAATTATCTCATACTTGAAACCCTTCTTCTGGCTTACTGCCTCAAGCACCTTTAATCCTTCCCGAACTACTTCAGGCCCTGTCCCATCACCGGGGATCGTTGCTATTTTATACATTTTAAAATCTTATTCCTTAATAGTGTGATTAAAAAAACTATTTGAATACGTGATACTAACAGTTATTGATACTTTTTCAAAGGGAAAAATATTTTGCAAGTCAGCAATCTCCCTCTCCGGTCTGAGGTGCAAAGTGAGCTAACCTGTAACCATTCCCCAGGGCTATCGAACCCTTTATTATTTTTTTTATGAATTCCCTTGCAATTGTGATTGAGCTAATCATGTCGTTTCCTTTTGCCAGTTCGGTGGCTATGGCTGCAGAATATATGCATCCTGTACCGTGAACATTTCCGGTATTTAAACGCTCATCCCTGAAATCTTGAAACGATTTTCCATCATAGAAAACATCAACAACCTCTCTGCCCGAAGCATCATCTCTGCCATCTTCATGGCTCATGATGTGCCCGCCCTTTATCAATACATTTTCAGCCCCCTGTTCATGTACTGCTCTGGCTGCATCTTTAATATCAGAGAGATTATTGATCTTACGATCTGAAAGGATTTCCGCTTCCGGAATATTTGGTGTTACCAGACAGGCTAATGGAATCAAGTCAGAACGGAATTTGTTAACACCTTCCAAAGCTAAAAGCCTTTCGCCTTTGTGAGACTTGATTACCGGATCAACTACTATCTTTTTAAGTTTATGCTTTTTGATCATTTCGCATACTATCTCAACAACCTCCTTGCTCACAAGCATTCCTGTCTTCACCGCATCTGTCCCAATATCTGAAACAACAGCATCTATCTGCTGGCCTACAATTGAAGCCGGAACGGTTAAAACAGAGCTTACTCCGAGGGTGTTCTGTACAGTGATTGCTGTAACTGCACAAGTACCGTAAGCGCCAAGCTTATTTATGGTCTTCAGGTCAGCCTGCACACCTGCCCCGCAACACGAATCCGAACCTGCTATTGTTAAAACTTTATACATTTATTAGTTCCTTAACAAAAAAAACTTTTTGAACAATTTTGGCAAAATTTAGGAATTCCTTAATCCCTTAATTCCTCAACATATTTCTCTTTGACTCACGTTCATAGCGATGGTAACATGTAGTTTTGTGTGTTTTTCCAGAACCCTTGCCGACATAAAAATTGTGTCATCGGCCTCTCTTCCCCGGACAAAAGGCGCCGAGGACTTTTCGAGAGGATTCCAGTTCTGGAATCCCGCCAGGGGCGGATCTTGAAGCTAGCATTAAATCAATGTTAATTAGTGTAAATTTGTGAAATTAGTGTCTAAACAAGAGGGCCAGAACACGAATTTAACGGTCTATAAT